>JACPAL010000017.1 GCA_016180855.1 Deltaproteobacteria bacterium
ACCTTGTTAATTTGGCATTGATTATGCATCATCTAAGACCCTGTGAGAGAGATGCTCAAACGGTTTGCCTTTGGGCTGATTATTCTGCTCCCCCTTTTCCCCTTAATTTTATTGGCTGGCTCCCCAGTGATCAAACAACCGGTCCCGATCAAAAATATTGCGGGAATCAAACCAACTTGCGGGAAGAAGGTCTGTATTACTGTCGAGTCTACAGAAAATCTGAAAAAAGATTTCCCAAAACTCTCTTTGGAAGGAAAACCGATTGCTATCATGGTTGGGCCGAATAAAAAACCACAGAGGTTCATCCCTGATCAGATTATTTTCAAGCCACGCGACCTGGCCCACTTAAAGACTTTTCTCAAAAGGACGAACGCAAAGATCCTTCATGACGGGACACTGGCTCTCCCCCCTCAACGAGCAGGATTAAACAATCCAAAGATTCGTCCCAAAAAAAGTGGTTATTACCTCCTCAAAATACCGGCTTTCACTAGACCGAATTCAAAAGAATTTGCGAAACTGATGGAATCTCAATTGAAGTCGGCAAATGGGACCTATCGGTTGAATCAAGAAGGATTGGCCCTCACTCATTTCATCTTGAAGGAAACGGCACGAGGAGAAAAAGTATCGCCCAATGTAATCATTGATTCAGCGGCGCAACCTGATGTCATGAGCTTTACGGAGGAAGAACTTGTTGATGACCTTTTCCTTGATGCCTTCGATTTCCCAGGAGTTGGCACCCCTTATGGTGTTAATCTCCAGAAGGCATGGCAGTATATTGATCTCCTGCAACCATCAGCCGCAACAGCAAACCCCAACACAGAGGAGCGAGACACGATGGTCAAGGTCGCCTTCATTGATGAGGGATTCAGGGCTGTCCCCGATCTCATTTCCACTGATCTCACATTGGATGGCTGGGATTCGGAATGTTCTACATGGGATAATGGGCCCTGGTATTATTCGCACGAACCGGTTTGTACTGAGTGGAACGTTGATTACAGTGTTATAAACGAACCGATCATCTCAGCCGTAAATTCGTCCACATGTCTAAACGACATCTGTTGGCATGGGTTTAATGTTGAAAGCGTCGCCGCCTCGAGGATCAACAACTCCGTAGGTATTGCCGGGACCGGTGGACAGGTCATCTATCCGATCCTCATGCAGCGTGGCAATTTAATTACTCGCAGACCCACAACCTACGAAGATGCCTGGCTCGTCCTAAGTGCCACGATGCCAGAGTGGGGCACACAGATTATCAATATGAGTTTTGGCATGATTGATGACGGGTCAGAGACGTTTGACTATAATATAGACCCTTTAAGGGAGGCGGTTGGTGCAGCAGTCGACGCGGGAGTCATTGTCGTCGCCGCTGCCGGTAATGAGAGTGTCAGTCTTGATCTTCATGCGAGCACGGTCTGTGGAGTTGACGGGATCATCTGCGTCGGTGCCGGAGATACGGCACGATGGGTCGTACGCGGTGTCTTTCGCAGTGTAGAGCTACCCGCTGGAGGTGGTGTCGGAGTCGAATGTGTGGCTCCCGATCCCGAAGGGCCAGCGACATTGACTGATTGTGATAGAGCTGGTTCCAATTGGGGAGGGAACGTCGACATCTGGGCCCCTGTCCCCCTAAAAACTCTTAATGCACCAAAATGTGATACGGATTATCCCTGTTCCACTCCCGAAGAGATTGAGGCAAGACCAATCAATGTCAGTAGTGGAAGTGCAACTTCTCATGCAACTCCTTATATCACTGGTGTCATTGCGATGATGAAGGCATTGAAACCCTCACTGACAGCGGATGAGGCAAGAATGATTCTGAGAGATACAGCGACACCGAGCGACGATCCTCTCGTCACGCCCGGTTATGTCAATCCCTACAAGGCGATCCAGCATGTGATGGAGCTTCAAGGGCTGACACTTCCCGATGACGGAAATGACACCCCTGAAGAATCGATTGCAACCAGTATCGGACTCGCCCCAGAATCGTCAGCATTAGGATCGATCATCCCTGGAGGGGATGAGGATTTTTACACCTTTACCTTTCCTGACACCTATTCATCGCTTCGCATTGAATTGCTAGCGGGAAATCACGAGATCAATGGACCATTTTATGCCCACCTTTATACAGATGGTTACTTGCTCGGCGAACCTTTTTTCTCGGTCACCCCTTATCCGGGTGGGTCTTATGATGCCTCTTTGGTCCCTCCTCGCCAAAGATATGACGTGAAGATAAAGGGACTTGACGATACCTTCGGTAATTATCGTCTTCGATTCATTCGGAGTAACGGCGCCGTTTCACCCGATCGTTATGATGATCAATCTCCCACGGGAGAGGCTCGAAATGACCGACGGGAAGATGCCGCAAGACTCGGTATTGATTCCGGAGGTGAAATCACACGAGAGGATCTGATCAGTCCCTTCGGGGCAAGGGTCATGGATCTGAATTTCGATCGGGCCGCCGGAGGCACGAGTCCGTATCCTGCCGACCCTGAGGATCTCGACATTGATTATTTCATTCTCGAACTCCCCTCAGAGGTACCAACAGGTCAATTTGGGATACTTGGAACCGACTGTCTTTCAGACGATGCCCTTACATCGATGGAAGCGGAAATAGAAGGTCTTAGGGGTCGCGATATGGACCTCAACTATTCACCAGGATATCTCCAGGTCTATGCAGAACCTTACCATTACTTGGATCATGATTGGCCTGAAAGTATTCATATCGAGCTTTTCAACGGCGACACATGGGCCCCGCTCGAACTCGAATCGATTCCACCGATCGATTTTGGACTCCCCGGTTATGATACCAGAGAGGAAGGAACAGATATCACCCTCACTGGACCGCCTGTACTCACATGTCCTCGTCAAAAGGTTCCATCAGGCCGTATCGGAATAAAAGTGACCTCAACAGGTACAGCAGAACCAAGAAATTTTTACAATCTCACATTGAAGTATCGAGGATGGGGAATCTATCCTGTAGAACACCGAAATCCACTTCCCCCTTTGGAGCTCCTGCTCGATATTAGCCGCCTGCTGGCTCTCTTTAAGGATTTTGACCTCACGGGGGGTAACTCCGAAAAGTGGTTCTCGTTTCAATATCCTAAAATTCTTGACAAATGTGCAAACACAGCCTGCCCTGATCCACTACCGGATTATTTTGTCATCAGTCTTCAGAATGAACTCAGGGACTTTATTTTCGAGGTCATGACTGACTCCACCTGTCATCTCAATACAAGGTTCCTCGATAACCAAAAAAGTCCGATACACGCCCGTGAAAAAATGGAGATACGAAAGGATGGCCGACGAGAAACGAAAGGGTTTCAGATCGACAGGCTCACAAAAGGAAAATATCTCATTGAGATCGACGGCAGCTCTCCTTGTCCCTATCAGATAAGAATGGGGAATAAGAGACGTCAAAAAGGTTAATAATAAGGGATATAATTACAGGCCTCGGCTTCAGTCTCTGTAGAATTCAGGATCTGAATTCCCAAAGTTGTACGATCATCGAGTTGATAAGTAATTGTTGATTGGCATCTTTGCATGTTGTCGACAGGGGAAGTCCAATACGTAATGGTGGTACACTGACCACTCTCGACGATTCTTTTCAATTCTTCCAGATCTTCAGGCGGATTCTCAAATACCTGATCACCCCATGTCTGAGATAAATTCGGTCGATGGCTAGCAGCATTGATACGAGCCTCAATCTCCTCACAATTGTTATAATATTGATTGTTTAAACACTCCCGATCCCCTTTGGCGCACGACTCCTCAGCCGCTCTGCCACCACAAGCCCAGGCCAATGACGCCCCTACTGCGGCCAAGACTGTTAAGAATCGACTCATTGAGAACCCCCCTTTTTAATAATTCTTACCAAGAGACACATCATGTGTTATCGATTTCGAATCAAAAAAGTTGCTTCCCCAAAAAGTCTTCTTAAAATTCATCGTGTTAACCTGTTACCTGCTAGTTGACACCTTTTCTTCACTTTGCTACCAAGGCGCAGGCATTGAACAAATATTCAAACAGAACAAGGAGGAATAATATGAAGGCTTTAAGGTTACTCACGTTGGTTGCGGTTCTCTTGGTGTCAGGTCTCTTGCTTCTTCCGGAATTACACTCTCAGGGAGCCGCGGGAACGATCAAGGGGACAGTCAAGCTGACAGGGACCCCCCCTGCGGTCAAGCCGCTCAAGAAACAGGCCGACCCGTACTGTGCCAAAAACCCCTCCAATGATGAGACGGTTGTTGTCAATGGCAATGGGACCCTCAAGAATGTGGCCGTGAGGATCAAGGGACCTGTTGTAGGCGCTGTCGCCTCCCCTACAACTGTTAATGTGACTCTGGATCAGAATCAGTGCATGTATGTCCCTCGTGTTGCTGCCTTGGGGTTGGGGCAGAAGCTTAGTATCAAGAATAGCGATCCGGTTCTCCACAACGTTCATTGTTATAATGGACCGCAGACCTGCTTCAACCAGGCCCAGATGAAGGGGGCGAAGGATATTGAGAAGGAGCTGGCCCCTGGTCTCTACAAGATGAAGTGTGATGTCCATCCCTGGATGACCGGTTACGTCGTTGTGGGTGAAAATCCATTTGTTTCCGTTACGGGGGGTACCGGTGAATTTTCGCTCGCCAATGTTCCCGCTGGAACCTACACCGTAGAGGCCTGGCACGAGCTGTACGGAACTCAAACAGCTCAAGTGACGGTCGCTGCCGGTGGAGCCGCAACGGCTGATTTTACGTTTGCAGTGAAGTAGGGAAGAGACGAAGTTATTTACTGTCGGTAAAAACACCGAGACAGAATCCAATGGTGCTGCCGAGGAGAACTCCGCCAAGAGTTCCTCCGAGAACAGCCCCGAGACCTCTCCATAGTCCAAGGCCGTTTCTTGCCTTGATAAGGCCAAGCGTAAAGCCGACATCCCCTGCCAGGAAACCTCCAATGAGAGAGAAGGTGACGGGCCTTTTTATTCTGTCTTGGTAACCTTGTCCCGGATTGAGGCACTCCAGGCCATAGCTCCCGATGAGTCTTTGCAACGCCTCAGGATCATTGGGATCATGCGGCAGATCTTCCATTTCGGGGATGCCATTTTTATTGCCATATTTCGACTGGTCAATGTTTTGGCAGAGTACGGGAATACAATGGCAGACATCAGATTGAATCGGGGTCAAGGCCACAGGTTTGTTCTCCTATCACCCCTTTTATCGTTTGATGAGGGAGAGAGATTGCTGAAAAAATTCACTGTCCGACAAAACGGGTCTAAGCCCGAGAGGAACAGTTAAAGGGGGAGAGATCGTTACCCACGATTTGCAGCCCCGATAAGAGGTCTTCATCGGCAGTTCGATCATTTGAGGAAGTTCATAGACCCGGAGGATAAGGAGGGTCAGTCGGCCGTCCCCTCGATAATCAAAGCGACTTTCGAGAAAGGAGTTTGTCCAAATATGTTCTTTAAGAAGGTGATGCAAGGAACGTTTATCTTGACACACAACGGTAGCCGTCACTTCCGCAAAATATTGAAGGAGAATTTTTCCTTGTGACTCTTCGGAACCGATGAGCTCAAGATCAAGATAAAACTCCGGCTTAATCTCTTCCCGGTTTTGGTGGAGGGTCGTCGGAAAAAGAAAGAAACTCCGGTTTTCCACGACAAATCCTTCTGTCTCCTCGGAGATCCCCCCTTTTCGTGCAACAAAGATCTGCCGGCCCTCACCGAGCGCCTTGCAGACAATTGCCCACTCTTTAAGAAGCTTGTTGCAGGTTTTTTCCTTCATCTCTTTTCCTCACAACGGCTTCCCTCTTGAAGGTCAGGGCGATCGCTGCCCCGACAAAATACCAGAGCCCCGAATTCAGTTTTCTCAAAAGTTCCAGTGAAACTCCTGTGGCAGGATCGAACCCGAGCCAGTGAAACAGGACGCCATAAGTTCCCTCCAAAATGCCGAGGTTACCAGGAAACAGAAAAAAAAGAACGGTCATGAGAAGCGACATGGAGGAGAAGATAATCGCCTCAAGAAAACCTAAGGGAATGTTCAGAAACTTAAGCAGAAGGAAAATTTCAAGGGCGACCGTCAGGCGGGCGACAACGATAATCCCAACCGCCTTCAAAAAGTCGGAATGTCCCTTTTCGTAATAACGTCGTATCGAGGTGTCGATCTCCTTCGTTTTTTCAACCCAGGTTGGTTTGATCCATCTTTTAAAACCGATTCTGCCCAGAAGATTCAGCAATGATTCAAAGGCGGTTTTTTTCTGGTGTGAGATAATAAAAAAGAGTCCCGCAAAAAGGAGGCCGACAAGGAGCCAAAGGGTTAATTGGGGCAGAAGAGAAAGGGGGAGTCGGAAGCTGGCCAGCATGAGTCCCAAAAGAACGATAATCCCCCCACCAAAGGTCATGACGGTCCGGTCGATGATGACGGATCCAGCCTGATCGGTCCTTGAGAGCCTTTTCCCCATGAGAAGGATTCGGGCCGTGTCTCCGCCCAAAAAGTGGACAGGGGTCGATCGGGTGATCAGTTCGCCGGCTACCTTGATCTGAAATAATTTGCCCAGGGAATAGCTGTTTGGTGGCAGAAACATTCTCCAGGCGATCGTGTAGAGAATATAGCGTGGGAACCCTATCAGAAAGACCCATCCTAAATTCCAGCCAACCAACCTGATATTCTGGAGAATTTTTGAAGGCCCCAAGACATAAATGATAGAAGTGGCGAGTCCGATCGCGAAGAGAAGAAAAAAAAAGCGTAGGAATTTCACGGTTTGCACTTGGGGTATCAAGAGAACTCTCTTATTGTAAAGGGAAATAGCGATTGACCGGGGATCGTTGCAGAGGTAGGTTCCGCGACTCCATATGGTCCAGGCTGTTATCATTGCCGCCGGAAAAGGGAATCGTCTCCGAAAAGAGAATGGGCGTTTACCTAAGCCGCTTTATTCCGTTGCGGGCCTCCCGATTATTGAAAGGGTGATTCTCTCTGCCAAGAAGGCCGGGATTTCTGAATTTGTGATTGTTATTGGCTGGGCAGGAGAAAGAATTCAACGGTGGCTGGAAGGTCGGCAGAAAAAACTGGGGGTTCGTCTCCAGTTTGTCGTCAATCCTGAATGGGAGAGGGCAAACGGTTTCTCACTGCTGAAGGCAAAGGATCATTTGAGAGATGACTTTGTTCTCCTCATGTCAGACCATATCTTTGATTGGAAGATTCTGGAGAATCTTCTTAAACGACCGCCAGCGCCCGATGAGATGACGTTGGGTGTTGATCGTCGTCTGGAAGAGATTTTCGACGAGACTGATGCGACGAAGGTGAGGACGGAGGGAGACCGGATTCGCGTGATTGGCAAGGAGATCGGTCCGTATGATGCGATTGATACGGGTCTTTTCTATTGTTCGCCTCTTTTTCTGAAGGCCGTGGAGAAGAGTTGTAGAGAAGGGAATGGGAGTATTTCGGAGGCGGTCCAGGCGATGGCGGCTGAAGGGAAGGGAAAGATTTTTGATATTGGCAACCGGTATTGGCAGGATGTCGACACGCCGGAGGCCCTCAAAGAGGCCGAGAGGATTCTTTTTCAGGCGGCGCGGAAGCCGGCAACGGATGGATTTGTGTCGTCGCTTCTCAACCGAAAAATTTCCGGAGTGATTTCCCGCATGCTCATTCGGCTCCCCGTTACCCCGAATCAGATCACCTTTTCATCATTTTTGATTGGTCTGCTCTCCTCCTTTCTCATTTCGCGCGCTGATTATCCCAGTGTCGCACTCGGGGGGCTCCTCTTCCAGTTCGCCTCGATCTACGACGGCTGTGATGGTGAAGTGGCAAAGATCAAAATGGCCCAGTCAAAACTCGGGGAATGGATGGATACCGTTTCTGACAATCTCACGTATCTTGCCTTTTTTGGTGGTGTTTTGATTGCCAGCCTTCGGCAGGGGATTTTCCCTCACACAGTTTCGGTGGGGATCTCGGCACTGACCGGGATTGTTCTATCGATGTTTGTGATGGCCTTTTATTTGATACGGTATACGACTTCCGGCAGTTTTGTGACGGTGCAACAAGACTTGACGAGTGATATCAAAAACCGGCAGCAACCGTCCCTCGGCCGTCTTTTTATGTCTCTCAAATTTCTCGTCAAAAGGGATTTCTTCGCTTTTCTTTTTATGATCCTCTGTCTCTTCAACAAACCACACTGGATCCTTGTCTTCTGGGCGATTGGGGCCAACGCCTTGTGGCTGACGCTGCTCTTTTTGAAGAAAGAGTTTACGCGGGCCAGAACAACGCTACAACCTCAAGATTAGCATGCTATCGAAACAGCTTTCGACCGCGAGAAAAATAGACGGTTTTTATAAATACCTTCATCTCAAGATGAAGGGCGGCGGCCCCCGCCTCATCAACCTCGAGGTGACGAAGCTCTGCAACGCGCAATGCGATTTTTGCCCCTGCTGGGAGATCAAGGACTATCCACAGCTCAAGGATTATGGTCCGGTTATGGAGAAGTTCAAGCCGATCGTCCTCTCCCTGAACGGCGGAGAGCCTCTTTTACGTAAGGATTTGATCGATATTATCGATCAGGTTCGGCCTCATTGTACCTATTTGACTTTGATTACCCATGGACAACTGCTGACGGAGAAGAAGTTCAAGGAGTTCTGGGATCATGGTGTCGATCAGGTCTCTATTTCAAGAAATTATATCGATGCGACCCACGATGAAGAACGCCACCTGCCCGGTTTGACAAAACATTTTGAAAATCTCATCCCCCATTTAACACGCCAGGGATTCGATAATATCGTTTTTAATACGGTGATTATGGATCGGAATATCGATCATATTGTCCCTCTTGCGAGGCAGGCCTATGAATGGGGGGCGAAGATCTCTTTTAGTTCCTATAGCTCGATGAAGAACGACCGGCCGGAGTATCAGGTTCGTGAGGCGGGGCTTCAAAGGCTCAAGGAGGTTGTTGAGGAAATTCTTGTTTTAAGAGGGAAACAGGGGAACATCCTGACCTCCGAGTATTATCTGAAAAAGATTCCGGAATACTTTGAGAATGGTTATGTGAACGACTGCCGGGCCGGTCTTAATTTTATCCAGATGACACCGGATGGTTATATCAAGAGGTGTTCCGAGATGCCGGTCATGATGCATTGGTCTGACTATGAGCCGAAAAAGGTAGAGCAGCCGAACCCCTGCAATGTCTGCTGGCTCTCCTGTCGTGGGGAGACAGAGACCCCGTTGACGGCGGCTCGGATTTGGGAGTTTATAAAGCATTAATGGAGATATGGTTGATCAGCTTTTGGTTAGTACATTTTTGTTGATAAACCATAAGTATTTCTAACTTTTAGCGGGTACAGTCGTATCCGCTAAAAGTTGAAATACTCTAACTTTTAGCGGGTACAGTCGTATCCGCTAAAAGTTGAAATACTATAGGCCGCCTTGGCGGAACTGGTAGACGCGCCAGACTCAAAATCTGGTGGGGGCAACTCCGTCCCGGTTCGACTCCGGGAGGCGGCACAAAAACTTTGACTTCGGGACAATTTTCAAGTTCTACTCCGTCCCTGTCATGGGGAAATCGTTCTTTTTTCTCTTGTTTGTCGTGCTGATCGCCTCGTGCGGGGGGGCTGAAGAGGAGTTTGCTCTCTCGTCTTCCCTCGATGAACCGGTGGATGAAGAGGAGTTTTCCCCTTCCGACACCCTCAAATCGGCCGTTACCAACACCGGGGCCACTGTTGCGGCAGAGGCCGGCTATATTACGGATGGAGCGACCATTACGATTCCGGAAGGTTTTGCTGCCTCACAGTGCGTCTTCACAGCAGCGCTCGCTAACGTCAGCGGCTCGGCTATTTCCTCAAGGGCTACCGTGAATCCGACGACCGGCCAGGTGACCTGCCGGTCGGTGGTTCAGGAGAGGGAGGAAGTTCAACCAACGGAGAAGAGTTGTGTCGCCTCTTATACTGTGATCTGCGCCAAATGACCTCTTTTTCTGATATCACCCTAGATTTTAATAACATGATGGCCGACCGGGTCGGACCGGGCGGAATCCAGGTCTCGGAGATCGACGAGTTGATCCCGGGTTTACGCCAGATCTATCAAGGGCATACGGATTTAAGAAGATTAGGACAGTTGCCGTTCCGCGACCTCCCTTATCAGGAAGAACAGGTCGAGCTTATTCTCAAGGTGGCTCGAAAAATTCGCGAACAGTTTGAGAGTGTTCTGCTCCTGGGCACCGGAGGTTCTTCTCTGGGGGCTGCCTTTCTGCTTCAGGCACTTAGACCGGAGGGCGATCGATCGCCAAGAATCGAGATTTGTGAAGATCTCCACCCTCATACCTGGAAGCTCATGACGGAAAGATTGTCGGAGAAGAAGACATTCTTGGTCGTTGTGAGCAAATCGGGAAAGACGATTGAAACGCTGGCTGCCTTTCTTTTTTTCAGAAAGTGGATGATTGAGAAGGTCGGAGAAGAGACCTACAAAAAGAGCGTGCTGTTTATTACCGATCCTCAAAAAGGCCCCCTTCGGAGGATCGCTGAGTCTGAAAAAATTGAGACACTGTCTGTTCCGCCTGGCGTGGGGGGACGTTACTCGATCCTTTCCACGGTCGGTCTGATCCCGACCGCCTGTGTTGGTATTGAGATCCGCGAGATTATGGCCGGGGCGCGTCGAATGGACCAACGTTGCCAGAGGGAGGATGTCTGGATGAATCCTGCGGAGATGTCGGCGGCCCTTCATTATCTATTGGATCTGAAACGTCGTAAGAAGATGAGGGTGATCATGCCGTACGACGACCGGCTTCGGGCCTACACCGATTGGTTTGCCCAGCTTTGGGCTGAGAGTCTGGGGAAGAGGTTTTCACTGAAGGGTGAGGAGGTTCGGGCTGGCTCCACACCGGTCAAGGCGCAAGGGTCGATTGATCAACATTCCCAGCTCCAGCTCTATCTGGAAGGGAGCCAGGACAAGACCGTAACGCTCATTGCCGTCGAACAGCCGGCGGTTGATTACCGGATTCCACAGGCATACGAAAATATCCCGGAATTCAGCCTTTTGGTGAACAAGGGGACCCAGCAGCTCCTGACGATTCAACGGCGATCGACCGAGGCCGCTTTGAGTCAGGTCGGTTGTCCCAATATGACGATTGAACTTAAGTCGGTGAATCCGTACACGATCGGTCAACTTCTCTATCTGGCGGAGGTTGAGACCATTTTTGCCGGGACGCTCTATAACATCAATCCGTTTGATCAGCCAGGCGTTGAATTGATCAAGAATTACATCCGGGGTTTTCTGGGTGAACCGGAGTACCGTAAATACAGGCAGGTTGTGGAGGGGAACAAGAAGGACAGTCGCTACACTATTTAGAGATGAGAGGGGTCTCCTCCGTTTCCCGTTCGAGAACCAATGAGCCCTCCCGTCGTTGGAGCTGGTAGTGGTGTAGAATGCTCCTCGGCATAGGACTCTGTTCCAGGGATAGATGAGTCTCCGCTTCCCGTTTGAGAACTCGTAAAGCCTCCTCCCGTCGGTACATCCGGTGATGTGTCAAAAGTAATCTCGGAATAGGATGATGGGTCTAGAAGATTACGATTTGATTCAAAGGCGCTTCTTAAGCGAAGGCGGTCTCTCAGCTCATCCCCCACAGTAAAGCGGACCTCGAGAGAGGTTGTTTCATCGAGTGAGACCTGAAGACTCAACCCCTCCGGATCGCTTCTGAGATTCCCGTCCGGGTCAACCTCGAAAGAGGCGCTCGTGGAGTGAAAAGGTTCATCGCTTGTCAAATCGTCATAAAAGGAGACCGTGAGGTCCTGCTGATCGACATCAAAGGTCGTCTCAAAAAAGCCTCCCTCCAGTTCCAGAAGGGGCCGTCGTTCGGAAGTCGGATTATCCCGGAGATAAGTGATGAGTCTCTCCAGGGGGGAGAGGCTCTCTTCCGTCTCCTCTTCGGCCTGATCTCCCGTTTCCGAATCAGAACTCTCGGAACCGGCGGTGTTTGTCGGATTGCCGGCACGTGTCGCCTCCTGGGTCGTTGGGATGAGGAGAGAGATCTCACCAGATTCTTCGAGGCATCCTGCGATCAAGGCAGAGGAGAATAACAGGGTAACCAATAAGGGAAACGGTGTATTCATTATTTTCCTCCTGAGACTACCGTCAACGGAAAGAGCTGAAAGTTAAATTGATAGACGGTTGTTGCTAAAGGATCCTCCCCCTCAAGATTCTGCATGAGTCGGTTCTGAAATTCCTGTATCTCCTGCTTCATTTGGCGGAATTTTTCCGGTGAGAGGGCCGCTGTGATGCATGAAACCTCGCGGTCGGTACCATGGTTTTTTGAGAGAGATTCCTTGGCACGATCGAGCATCTGTCGATGAAAATGGGTCATACAAACCTCCTCGACCTCTGGAGAGGTTTCCACATTTTTACTCGTCACGCTCAATCGTCCATCGGGGTCTCTCTCGACGAGCTTTAATTCAAAGAGGAGTTGGATCCCCCGTTTGATCTCAGCCGGGGTTAATTGCTTCCCCAACTTACGGATGATCCAGGCGTGGTCCTCTTTAAAATGAGACGTCCCGATGAGCTCACGAATGACCGGCAAGTACCAGTGGGAGAAATATTCGTACTGACAACTCTGGATCCGGAGCCCGTTCTCCTTTTTAAGGATCGGGAGCAGTTGTTCATAGTAATGCTGTTTCGTCTCCATATCCTTTGACTGATTGAACCGAACAAGGTTTTCAAAGTAGAATCGTTCTTTGGTTGTGAGTCCCAATGCCCGACAGATACCGTCTATCGATTTATCGGCGATGTTTTTCTTTCTCCGGATCAGATCGAGCAGATAACTGGGCGAGGTGAACCCGGCCTTTCGTGAGAAAACTCGGTGGGAAAATCGGGGATTCTCCTTTTTTCGTTTAAGATAAAAATCGGCCAGAAACTGTCGATAATCGGTGTATCCTATCAGGGAAGGGGTTTCAGGCCCTTGTGTTGGTTCTAAGGAATCCATAACGCGTGTTTATTATCGTATTCCGTACCCATAGGTTTCGTTAAAAAACAATCGCCGGGAATTTGACTTTCGGGATCAAGTCAAATTGATTGTAATCAATTGATTTTAAATAACTTTTATAAAAAGCCCTTCAAAAATATTCTACTCAAAATAGTGTTTAAGTGTACGCCAGGTAGGTACAGATTTCTCAAAAACGGGTCATTTTTAAGCGACATTAATAGTTCTTCATCGAGACCTGAAATGAAAAATGATCCGAGTGGTTCGGATCTTAAAGATCAAATTCAAGGAAGAGGAGGAATTATGAGAGGCATCCATCCAGCGGCATCCGCTGTCGTAGAGGCGGCTATTGCCATGTTAAGAGCGGGTAGAGGAACAAGGGTCATCAGTGCAACTCAAGAGTTTGTTGTGCCGGTTGGAAGGATCGTCGGTGGAGGAGAACGGTTGGTCTATCCTGCCGGAGAGAAAATAGGTCAGGCGATTGTTGATTGCAGAGGGAGGCCGGTTGGCAGATTAGGAGTCGTCTTTTTTAATAATGAGAAGCAGGCCTGGCAGGCGGCAAGAGGGGATGGAACTGCTGTTATTATAATGAACGGGATTGACAAACTGACGGCGAACCGTCTTCGTGGCACGTATAGAGAGCTTATTGGTAGTTCTGCTCTTAGTCCTGAAACCCCCAATCTAGTGGGGCTCCTTAATTTTTTACGGGCAGCCAATGTCAGGGATCTCTATGGGTCTACCAGGAAGTATGTCCAATCTCACATGGTGCCGGTTGACGGTTTAAATGTTTTTACCGCCTTTGGTGAGACGTTTGGTCATATGAGGGGTTCGCATGATGTTTCTTTGGCTATCTACTTCGCGCAACCATTTGCATTTGCCGGTCCGGTGGCAACGTCTCAGATATTTAAACGGGGTGGAGTTCTGCTCTTTCGGTCCTCAGCAGATGCAGTCCAAGCAATACCACCGGATGTTTTTGCGCGGACCTACAGGTTGGCAGATGGAGCCCGTGAGATTAGTGATATGAGTGAGATTGTTCCGGTTCCACCCATTTCACCAAACTGAGAAAAATCTTTTAACCAAACCAGGGGGAGCGGCGTTGTTTCAATCCGTCCATCACCATCTCCTGGATCGTCCCACGAACCTCTTCGGAGAGACGGTTGACGAGGAGCTGGTCTTCTGCCGCTTCAGACGGGTATTGCTTGTGGAGCTCAATAGGCTTTCCGAAACTGATCGTCCATTTGGAGGGGAAAGGGATGAGCCCCAGCGGACCGAGGAGCGGGAGGGTAGGGGTTACCGGTAAATAGGGGATCCCCAACGGTTTGGCCAGTACGGTCGACTTGTAAAGGATCGGATGGATCTCTTCGGCGCCGATAACAGAAACGGGGATAATTGGGGAACCGGTCGTAAGGGCCAGCTTGACGAAACCGCCGCGCCCAAACCTCTGGAGCCGATAGCGGTTTTTGTAATGTTTCCCAATCCCCTTTACCCCCTCCGGGAAGACGACGACGAGGTGCCCCTTCTTGAGTAAGCGCTCGGCATTCTCCGGACAGGCGCGAACCCCACCGATGCGGTACATAAAGGTACCGAGAAATGGAAAGTGGTAGACAAAATCTTCTACGAGAAAACGGACATCACGTCGTGAGGGATGATCATTTTCAACGGCGAGCCGGATCATCGCCCCGTCGTAGGGGAGTGTTCCGGAGTGATTGGCCACAATAAGTGCCCGCCCATCCGCGGGGACGTTCTGTATCCCCTGCACGCGGACGCGCCAATAATCATAATAGAGGAGGTCGAAGAGCGGTTTGACCCGTCGCCCGAAGGAGGGGTCCATGCCGAACTCATCGACTTCACTCTCCTCCACCTTTGATTCTCCCCACCAGAGAGATTTGAGCGAACTAAGGGCCCCCTCCAGCTGGTGGCCGGAGAGAAGGGTTTCCATGAGGGAGATCGAGGCGGGCTTCTTCTCCGGACGAGAAGAAGGTTCCTTGCCGGTCTTATTGAGAAGGCTTTTCATCTCCCTTTCTACCTTTTCGAGACGCCGTGAAAGCTTCATTGCGAGCTCCTTCCAATTTTCGGTTTTAGGGCTGTCACCCGCTCCCTGGAGAAGCTTAAGGTAAGAAATTTTATGAGGTTTGGTCATTTTGTCTCCTCCATGAGGTGAACCTTCTTCAAGCGCTCCGCCCCCAGAAAGTCAAGGAGTGCGTCACGACTGGAATATTTTGGGCGGAAGCCGATCAATTTGGCCCTCTCTCCATCAGCCACCGACAGGTATTTCAAAAAATTAAGACGCGAGGAGGGGGCGTTCAAAATTCCGGCGTACCAGAGTGCCTGCACCACAGGGTAAAGAACGGGGGAGGGGACGGGAACGGAGATTTTTCCGGCCAGTTTGCGGACACGCGAGATCGGCATCACCCCTTCACCGACAATATTGTAGGTACCCGGACAATCCTTTTCGATCGCCAGCCTGAACGCCCGCACGACATCCTCTTCATGGACAAACTGGAAAAGGGGGTCGTATCCCATCGGTGTATACAGGACCGGCCTCTGGAGAAAAGAGGTTTTATAATTTCGGACGTTCGGCCCCATCACCGTGCAGGGGCGAAGGATCGTGACGATCGCCCCCGGGTGTTTTTTTGCATATTTGAAAAACTGGTCCTCCGCATCGATCTTGTCCCTCAAAAAGCGGCTCCTCTCTCCTCCGCGTCGCCGGTGATCCTCCGGCAGAAAATTGGGATTGGACGGATGGGCCCCATAGACCTCCGTTGTAGAGGCCATGATGAGCTTCCTCACCTTGAGGGCGGCACAACAATTCAAGACATACATCGTCCCAACCGAGACGAGATCATGCGCCCACTCCAGGTTATGAGGAGGGGAGACCGGAAACGCCATGTGAATAAAGGTATCAACCTTCTGGTCCTTCAAAAGCTCGACCAGTTTGGAATCGGCCAGCGTTTCTGTGAGATCGATCCGGAAAAATTTTGTCTTTTTAAGTTCAAAAGGAGGCTTCTTCGTGTCGAGGGCGATCAGATTGGGAAAATGGGGATCATTCTCAAGATTCCTTAAGAGGGAGCTTCCCAAAAAGCCGGCGGTGCCGGTTAAGACGATGGTCTCCAATGACCTTTTGTTCTTTTGACTCATGCGACCTCTCTTTGCTTCAAGTCTTCGATCCCTTTTTCAATTTTCTGTGTAATATGCATAGAACAAAATTTGGGACCACACATGGAGCAGAATTCGGCCGATTTGAAGTGTTCGGCCGGAAGCGTTTCGTCGTGGTATTCCCTGGCACGCTCCGGATCGAGTGAGAGACGAAACTGCTCGTTCCAGTCAAAGCGGTATCGAGCGCGCGAGAGGGCGTCATCACGGTCACGGGCCCCTTTTCGGTGACGTGCAACATCCGCCGCATGGGCGGCAATTTTGTAGGCAATGACCCCTTGTCGGACGTCCTCCACGTTCGGCAAACCAAGATGCTCTTTTGGAGTGACATAACAAAGCATCGAGGCACCGGACCAACCGGCCAAGGCCGCCCCGATGGCTGAGGTGATATGATCGTAACCAGGTGCAATATCGGTCACCAGAGGCCCTAGAACATAGAACGGTGCCTCGTGGCAGAGTTCCTGCTCGAGTTTCATATTGTAATCGATCTGATCCATCGGGACATGGCCGGGCCCTTCGACCATCACCTGGACATCGTGCTCCCAGGCCTTCTTGGTCAACTCTCCCAAAACCTTGAGTTCGGAGAGTTGTGCCTTGTCACTGGCGTCGTGCAGGCAACCGGGACGGAGGCTGTCGCCTAAGGAGAATGAGACATCATGCGCCTTGAAGATTTCACAGAGGAAATCAAAATGGGTGTAGAGAGGGTTCTGTTTTCTATGATGGACCATCCATTGGGCGATCAGAGAGCCACCTCGAGAGACAATCCCGGTGAGTCGACCGGCAACCAGTGGAAGAAAATCAAGAAGCATTCCGGCATGGATGGTCATGTAATCGACCCCTTGACTTGCCTGATGTTCGATCAGATCCAGCATCATGGATGGGGTTAACTCTTCAACGGATTTCACCTGTTCCAGCATTTGGTAAATCGGAACCGTTCCAATCGGTACCGGAGAGGCGTCAATGATCGCCTCCCGTGTCCCATCGATATTTTTCCCCGTCGAGAGATCCATGACGGTATCGGCACCGTATTGGATCGCCAGCTTGAGTTTCGCGACCTCTTCCTCAATGCAGGAGGAGACGGCTGAGTTACCGATATTGGCGTTGATCTTACATCGGGTGGCGATGCCGATCGCCATCGGCTCCAGGTTCGTATGGTGGATATTGGCCGGGATAATCATTCGCCCCCTCGCAACCTCACTGCGAATCAGTTCGGGGGGGAGCAATTCACGTTTGGCAACGAACTCCATCTCTTTTGTGATGATTCCGCGACGGGCCGCGTGCATTTGGGTTCGATTCTCTTTCATTTTTTCTCCTTGCCCTCACCCATCAAAATATTAACCTAAGTCTCTTCCCTCTCCCCCAGGTGGAGAGGGCCATAGTGCACCCTCTCCCTCTGACGGGAGAGGGGATGGGTTATCTGGAAGTAAGAGTGGGGGTGAGGGTTTCATAAAATATTCTCCCAATCCTTCCAGACCGGCTCGTAACCGTGTGCCATAATGGCGGCGGCAACCTCAGCCGGTGTTCGCATGTCTTCAATCTCAAACTGTCCTTCTGACTCTTCGGGTTTTAAATAACCTCCCGGTTCCGTTCTGGAGCCGGCACTCATCTGCGTTACCCCGACCCCGATCAACCGATCACGCAATTGAGGCGATTCTCGCGTTGAAAGGAGAATACCAACATCCGGCAGGGCGATCCGGAGAGCACAGATCATCTTCAGAAACTGTTCATCAGAGACAGGAGAGGAAATCTCATAGTTTCCGGCGCAGGGGCGGAGGCGAGGGAGGCTCACCGTAAATTCTGTCTGCCAGAATTTTTTCTTCATGCAACGGACATGCTGTATCAACGCTTCCAAATCGTCCTTCCATTCGGAAAGGCCGACCAGTATTCCCATACCGATCCGACGCATACCGGCCCGGGCTGCTGCTTCCGGGGCCTCGAGACGGCGACTATAATTTTTCTTGGGGCCGGCTAAATGAACCTCTTCATATCGCTTTTGATTGTAGGTCTCCTGGTAGATCACGACCCCATCGACACCGGCAGAGATGAGCTCTCGATACTCCTCCTCCCGAAAAGGGGCCACCTCGATCGAGAGGGATGCCAGACGGGGTTTAAGTTTTGTTGCAATCTCCTTGAGATAGCCCGGTGAAACCAGGCGTGGATGCTCGCCGGAGACGAGCAGGAGGTGTTTAAAGCCTTGGCTGGTCAGGTAGTTTGCCTCTGATAACACCTCCTCGACGGAGAGGGTTTTACGGGTAATTTTATTCTCCAGGCTAAAACCACAATACTTGCAGATGTCGATACATTCGTTGGAGAGGTAGAGGGGGGCATAGAGTTGGATGGTCCGGCCGAAACGCAAGAGAGTAAGCCGGCGAGCCTCGTCTGTCAGATCTCGAACGATCATAACTCTCCCCGTCCTTTGGCTCGCCCCGCTCGCTCAGGACTTCCCCCTCTTATCTTAAGAGGGGGAGATAAAAGGTCTGGGATATTATCATAGGGACTCGATGCCTCTGCCCCTGTCTGCTCCCCCATAATTCCCGCCAAAAATCCTTTTCGTCCCGCTTCAACAGCGAGACGAAACGCCTCGGCCATTTTTACCGGATTCTCTGCGACAGCGATCGCTGTATTAACCAAGACGGCGTCGGCGCCCATCTCCATCGCTTCGCAGGCGTCTGAAGGAGAGCCGATTCCGGCATCGACAATGACCGGAACGGTTGATTGTTCAATGATGATTCTTATCGTTTCTTTCATTCTCAGTCCTCTCCCTGAGCCGATTGGTGCGGCGAGTGGCATCACTGTGGCACAACCGGCCTCTGTCAATTTCCTGGCGAGAACCGGATCGGCCTGAATGTACGGTAACACGGTGAACCCCTCTTTGGTTAACGTCTTGGCCGCCTCCCATGTTTCAATCGGATCCGGCAAAAGGTACCGAGGATCCGGAATCACCTCCAGCTTCAACCAGTTTCCGAGCCCTGCCTCTCGGGCGAGGTGGGCGAGCAGGATCGCCTCTTTGGCATTTCGGGCGCCGGAGGTATTCGGAAGAAGCGTGAAACGATTTCGGTCGATGAAGCTTAATATATCCTGTTCGGGTCTCGCCAAGTTGACCCGACGGAGCGCTACGGTAACAATCTCTGTTTCGGACGCCTCGAGACTCTCTCTCATGACAGGACCCGAAGGAAACTTTCCGGTCCCAACCAGGAGACGGGATCTGAATTGTTTATTAAATATGGTTAGTTTATCCATTTTTTTATCCCCCTCCCACGGCCTTCACGACCTCAATCCGATCCCCCTCCTTGATTTTGAAGAGGGGAAACTCGGAGCGGGGGACAATCTCCCGATTGACAGCGATCGCCATAGCGGAAAGAGGGATTCGTAGCCTCTCCAGAATTTCACTCAAGGTGATTGGAGCCTCGAACTTTTGAATCTCTCCATTGAGATAGATGTCAATCATTGGATCTCCCTACGCCGGCATTACCCGGATCAGGTTAAAGGGTCTCATCTCAGCCCTCTGGCACAAGTTGAAGGGCACCCCTGATAGTTCCGGTTCGTATCAACCTGGCTTGAGGATGTCAAATTATGAGCGAATTTGTTTGGACTCTACGAGTCGGAGTGCTTCGGAGGATGCCCAGGCCTCCCCCGGGTTTAGAATCTGAATCTGCACTTGAAGCCGTTTTTCGCTCGCAATCTTCTTGAGCCACTCAATTGGCTCTTCCATCGGTTCGGTTGAAAGTTTGAACGCCCCCCAATGGATCGGGATCATCTGCTTCGCCTGAATCTCCTCAAAAACACGAACGGCCTCCTCGGGATTCATGTGGCGCCCCTTCATGAGCCATCGGGGTTTATAAGCGGCGATCGGAAGCAGTGCCAGGTCGATTTTTTCATCCGGGAAGAACGATCCAAAGTCGGATCGATAGGCGGTGTCACCGGGGAAGAAGGCCGTCTCTTCATTCATCTTGATCAGGTAGCCGTTGCAACGGGTGTATCGAAATGGAAGAAGCCTGAAACCGTAATGCCTCACAGGAAACGCCTTGATGAGGAGTCCCTTCTTGATCTCCGTCGATCTCCCTGTTTCAAGTTCAATAAGGGGATTTCTTAGGAATTTACCGACCAGTTTCGCCAGCCCCGGGGGGAGAACAATCGGTACGGAGGAGGGGATATATTTGAACGAAGGGATATCCAGATGGTCATAATGGGCATGGGAAATAAGGATGGCATCAAGGGGAGGGAGGTTTGAGGGGTCAATACCAACGGGGGTATGGCGCCTTAAAAAGAAGATCTTCTCGCTGAAGAGGGGGTCTGTCATGACCTTCACCTCTTCATTTTCGAGCAGGACGGAGGCGTGTCCAAGGTAAGTCGCCTTCAGTGGCATAGGAGGAGAGTTCTAGTATTTTAACGACCCCGTTGCAAATTTAATTCAAATAGGGATATAACGCCCCCGCTTTACTATGAGGGATACACCGACATCGATTGAGATTGATCTTGGGGCCGTCCGCCATAATTTTCAGGTCTTGAAGAAACTGATTCCTCCGACAACAAAGACGGTGACGGTCGTCAAATCGAATGCCTATGGGCATGGCGCAGTACCAACCGCACGGATCCTGCAGTCTCAGGGGGCAGATATTTTCGGAGTTGGTACGATTGATGAGGGAATTCAGCTTCGTGAGGCAGGGATCAAGCGACCGATTCTGATTCTCCTGGGATTGGTCGAGGGGAGAGGGGCGGAGCTGCTTCGATATCAATTGACCCCCGTTCTCTATGATTTAAACACGGCACGGGATCTGCAGAGCTATCTGAAGGGGCGTGGAGAGAAATTGGATCTTCATGTCAAGATCGATACGGGGATGACGCGCCTCGGTGTAACAGTCGAGGAGACCCCTCGCTTCTTTGAAGAATTGAGCAAAATGGACTGTCTGAACCCGATTGGTCTTATCACACACCTTTCGGATGCTGATAAGACTGATTTTGCTGGCAAGCAGATCGTTGCCTTTGAAAAGGCCCGCGTTGAGTTTCAAAAGAGATATCCAGCCGCTTTGTGCCATGTGGCGAATAGTCTGGCAACGGTTGACAAGCGGTACGGGGACTATGGTGCCGTCCGACTGGGTGTGGTTCTTTATGGGGCCTACCCGATCCCTCGACAAAAAAAGATTGTCTCATTGCAACCGGTTATGAAGTGGAAGAGTCGGATCATCTCGATCAAGAAGGTTCCCAAGGGGACCTTTGTCAGTTATGGGAGGACCTTCCTGACCAAGAAGCCTTCCCGGATCGGTTGTGTCCCGGTCGGTTATGCGGATGGATATCCGCGGCTTCTTTCCAATAAGGCCTCTGTCCTGGTGAGAGGACAACGAGTCCCGGTTGCAGGAACGGTCTGCATGGATATGTTTATGATCGATCTCACGACTCTCCCATCGGCTCAGGTGGGAGACGAGGTGGTCCTGCTGGGGCCTCAAGGCAAGGGACTGATCACAGCCGAAGAGGTGGGGGCCTGGGCCAACACCATATCCTATGAAATCTTTTGCAAAGTGGCTGAACGACTTCCGCGCCACTACATCGATCCCGACCGCCGTTGAGCGACTGGGACGATCTGTTTTGGTTGGAACCGCGGAATTGGGGGAGTTTCTTCTCTTTGCCCGCTCCTTTTTCAGCTGGCTTTTGAGGCCTCCTTTCAGAAGGCCTCTTTTCTTCAGGCAGTTTGAAAATCTGGGTATCCGGTCACTCCCGATCATTCTGCTCACAGCGACCTTCACCGGAATGGTCTTTGCGCTGGAGGTCGGATTCGGTTTTCAACTTTTTCATGCGGAATCACTTGTGGGGGCGACAGTTGGCCTCGCCCTCTCACGTGAGATTGCCCCTGTCTTTACGGCCCTTATGGTGGTTGCGCGCGTCGGTTCTTCGATGGCGGCGGAGATCGGCACGATGCAGGTGACTGAACAGGTCGAGGCGATGTCATCGATGGCAGTCAGTCCCGTTCAGTATCTTGTCGTACCGCGGGTTGTTGCCGGGACTTTAATGGTCCCCTGTTTGGCCGCTCTTTACTGTTTTGTGGGGGTTTTGGGTGCCTATGTTGTGGCGGTGGGGCTCATGGATATTTCGCACATCGCCTTTATCAGAAGGCTCACCTATTACGTCGATGCCGACGACTTTGTCTCCGGCCTGCTCAAGGCGGCGGTTTTTGGATTCGTTCTGACCCTGATCAGCTGTTTTAAAGGATATCGGACGACGGGGGGCGCCGAGGGGGTGGGGCGCGCGACAACACAGGCGGTCGTGGTCTCCTCTGTCACAATTCTGATCCTCGACTATTTTCTGACCTCCTTCATTATTGAGCTCTTTCCGGAATTCTAATGATACAGATCTCTTCCCTTTATAAATCTTTTCACGGCCAACCAGTTTTAAACGGAGTGACCCTTGAGGTGCCTCAGGGGGGGATTACCGTTATTCTGGGGGCCTCGGGGCAGGGGAAAACCGTCCTCCTGAAGCATATCATCGGTCACCATCGGCCCGATCGCGGAAAGGTTTTGGTCGATGGGGTTGATATCAATCTTCTGAACGAGAGGGAGAAGAACGAATTTCGGAAAAGATTCGGGATGCTTTATCAAGGGGCTGCCTTATTTGACTCCATGACGGTTGGGGAGAACGTTGCCTTTCCACTCCGGGAGCATACAAAACTCTCCGAGCGCGAAATTACTCTCAAGGTTGGCGGTTTTCTGGAGATGGTCGGTTTGAACGGTATCGAGGCCAAAATGCCTTCAGAACTTTCCGGCGGGATGAGAAAAAGAGTTGGACTCGCACGGGCCATTGCGTTACAACCAAAAATTATTCTTTATGATGAGCCAACGACAGGGCTGGATCCGATTACAACCACGCAGATTAACCGTCTTGTTCTGGAGATGCAGAAGAAATTGAGAATTACGTCGGTTATTATCAGCCACGATATTGAGTCAACCTTTGCCGTTGCCGATCAGGTGGCAATGCTTCATGAGGGGAAAATTATTGAAGTGGCCCCCCCGGAACTCTTTCGCTCCTCTCGGCACCCGTTTGTGAAACAATTTTTGGCCAAAGAACCGGTATGAGAATCAGCTCTGAAATGAAAGTGGGACTGTTTGCCGTCGTGGTGATTCTTGTGGTCGCCTACATCACGGTCCGTATCAGCGATCGTGAGGCGGTTCAGGGGGAGGGGTATGAGGTCAAGGTTGTTATCGATTCCGCCGAGGGGCTCATCCGTAAAACGCCGGTTGAGGTGGCCGGGATCCAGGTTGGCTATATCAGCCGCCTCGAGCTGGTCGAGGGTCGGAGGGCGATGGCAGTGCTTCGGATCGACAATCGGGTCAGAATGGCCAAGGATGCCGTCGTTGCCGTTCGGACAAAAGGTTTTCTGGGAGAGACCTATATCGATTTGATCCCCGGTAATCTCGAAAAGGGAGAATTGGGGCCCGGCGATGAGATCACCACCACAAATCCTTTTGTGGATCTCGGCAAGGTGGCCGGCGGGGCTCAGGAGTTTGTTGATCGTTTAAATAAACTTTCCCAAAAAAATGAAGAAAACATCAACCGTATTCTTGAGGGACTCGCCCAGTTCTCTGAGGATATCAGCGGTATCCTTTCGGAGGAGAAGGAGAGCCTGTCGGAGACCTTTCAAAGAGTTTCCAGTATCTCCCGGAAGATCGACGAGGGGCGTGGTACGGTGGGACGTCTCGTGAACGACGAGGAGATTGCTGACAATATCAATCAGGCGGCCCGGGGCGTTTCCGAGACGATTGGCGGGATCAATCGCTTCCAGTTCCAGTTTGATTACCATCTTGAGTACCTGGGGAGGACGACCGATTTCAAAAACTATGTCGGGCTAAATCTGCGCCCGCGACCCGACAAGTATTTCAGGCTGGAATTTGTCGTTGATCCAAGCCCATCACCCAATCAGACGGTTACAACAACCGAAACGACAACAGGAGGAGTCACGACGGAGACAATCAGTGATGAACGGGTCGTTGCGATGGACGACTTCCGGATCTCTGCCCAACTGGCCAAGTCTTTTTATGACTTCACCATTCGTGGAGGGATGATTGAGTCCCGGGGTGGTATCGGCCTGGACTGGCAGAGAGGTCCCCTTCAGATGCAGTTTTCTGCCTTTGATTTCCGGACGAATTTGAATCAACGCCCCCATCTCAAGGGGATGGCGAATCTGTACATGACCCGCAATCTGTTTCTCGTGGGCGGTCTTGACGATTTCATCTCCCGTCAAGAGAGGCCTGACTGGTTTGTTGGGGCCGGTTTCAGCCTGATCGACGAGGATATCAAGTCGCTCTTTACGGCCGTCTCACTCGGCGCAACACGAGGGAAATAGCCCTAATCAGCAAAAACTCTAGTGATGACTATAGCCTGCCTTTCTGGTGACTCAGTGCCATATCTTTTTGATAATTCAAAAAAACGCATAATTTTTATCAAATTATATCAATAAGTTGAATAAAAAATATTTTTTGGTGAATGGCACATTCTTTGCGTTAACCCCCTCTTGGGAAGTCTATGTCCGGAAGTTTACAACGGCTCTTTTTATCGTTGGTTCTTCTGCCTGTCTCACTTGTGGCAGGGGAATATGGGGCGAATAGAAATCAGCAGCAGTTTAATCAACTCAGTGAGGCCGGCCGGACCTTGGCGAACGGTAATTTTACATTGCTGGGGTACAACAGGATCCAAAAACCGCAGTTTTCTCTTGAAGAGGTAAGCGCGGGGGATCTCATTTACAATGGAGGCGTTGGGACCGGCTCAGGTAATTCCTATTTTTGCAGCGGAGAGGATGAGGCGAACGAATATCGGCGTCTCCATCCGGATCTGGAGATCAATTCACAGTGGAATCCAAATAGCGGGTTTGAAGATTATGGGCAGTACAAGATTCTCCGTTTGGTCGACCACTGTCGAACCGGTTCTGGTTGCGGTGATCTGATTCCTGATGGGAAGACGTTTCTCGTCGGCATTCCGCTCCATGCCACCAATTGTCATCCGCTCGGTCGGCAATTTGTCAGGGATGGGACGGGTTGGGGCTCTTCGACAAATCTTCGTCAGAGATCAGACGATGCCTGGCAGGGGAGAAATTATATCGATGATGGCCATTTCTTCACCTATGGGCGCTATTTGATCAATCAGTTGTCGGAAAATCTATCGGGGGCGGCGCTTCGGACGGAGGCGTATGATGAGCTGAGTGTCTCGATCACGAGTGGGGACGTTTATAGTTTAGGTGGAATCAGCCCCAATTATCTCGACCTTCCCTACAGCTCCGCCCATCTCCAATGGGGTTTTACCTGCTCACAGGCGTTTCGGGCCGGTGGTTATCGAAAGAGTCTTTCTCTCTTTCCAAGGGGGAACTCTTTAACGAGCAAGACTGTTACCGTACGACAGGCAGAGGCGGAACGTGGGCTACATTATCGGACACTCCTTGAATATGCAACGAACCGGCTCGGTCACAAAATCAATCATGGGGAATACGGTGTTGTCAGGTCACGCATCGAGGGGGATCTCAAGCAGGGGCTCAGTACGGAAGAGCGTGAAATGCGTGAGATCGTCGTTAATATCTGGAGGATTTTAGACGAGATCATTGGCGATGTCGAATGGGAACCATGCACCGGTGATTTCTGTTGGATCCGGGCAATTGCGGAATCCCTGTACGGCCCAAAAATCAGGATAAAACGATGCGCCGTGGCACGCGGTTCAATTGTCGATTATCAACATGACGAGGCCCGAATCTGTATCAAGTCGGAGGTCTTCAACGACTGTCAGAGCAAACGGACGAACAACTCACATCCATTTTATAATACGGGTGGTGTTACCCAAGGCTCCTCTTGCACTCCCTCGTATGGTGAAAAGGTCGATGGCGGACTTTACATCCGTAACTGGGAGGTCGATCGCGGTTATCAACTCCGGGATGTTGGATCCCACATGGGGGCGATTCGTGGTCTAAGCGGCTATCTCCCGGCGGATGGGTACAGCCCGGTGATCGTCTCCCTTATTGCGCATCAGCTGGTCCACGCCTATTTTCAAAGAGAACTTGATCGGAACCGGATGAATGGATGGCCCAACAGCCCTGAATCGCTTTGGGAGGAGGAGTTGGCTGTCATGGCCCAAGCGATCGTCTTCGACCTCCTTCGTCAGATGGATTACGTCGATTCAACCTTTAAGATGAAGAAAGAGGAGTTTACGCGCTCTATCCAAAGAGAGACACCAGGCGATACAAGTACTGGCGTCGTTGATACGACAAGTGGTGTCCGCTACTTCTATCCGGATGAATGTCGAGGCTACGGTGGCATCTTTCTGGGTCCTTTCTGTGCCAACATGCGGAACATCCACGCGACGCTTGCGAATCAGGATAATCCTGAATTAGGTCGTATGATGGCGCTTTTCCATTCTCTTGCGCCGATCTTCGATCTTCCAAACAAAATGACCTTCAATGGTGTTGAGATCGATGTTCGAGAGTCTCGTCCCTCTGATTCTACAACCTCGGCCAGTGCAGAACATCCCAGATGGGTGACGGCAAGTGCCGACTTGGCTGTTAGTCTCGAAACGAATCCAGTAAGGGTCGATAGGGGCGGGACACTGATGAGTACTGTCCATGTGCGGAATGTCGGACCCGATCGTGTCGAACAGGCCTCTCTCAGTATCACCTTGCCTGCGGCCCTTTCGTACGTCTCTTCCGCTGTTGTGCAGACCGGTGGAGGCGAGTGCAGCCATTTTCCCGCAGTCAATCGACTTTTTTGTGATTTGGGGAGTGTTGAGGGGGCACAGATTGTTGATGTCAATTTTACTATCATAGGGAGTGAAGAAGGCTCCTATGCGGCGATCATTGAAGTAGACGGCAGCATTGCCGATTTGGATACCTCCAACAATGAGCAGGAACTCCAGATTGTCGTTGGGCCTCCTCTGGCCGATTTACAAGTCAATATGGATTCGGATCCGTTGCCCACTTACGCTGTCGGTAATCCCGTTTTGTATGTTGTCGTTGTTGAAAATTTGGGGCCTGAGGCGGCTCTGAATGTGTCACTTGTTTTTGATGACATCTCCAATCTCCTCACATTTAATTCTGTTAACATGATTCCATCATCGGCAGGGGATTGTTACTATGAGGAAGGTTCCGGGGTAATTTTTTGCGGTTTTCTTGGAAGCGTTGCCCCGGGTGCCTCCTTCACTATTTCTATTGAGATGACACCGCTCGGCAGCGGGACCCACATCACCAAATCGGTTGTGAGTAGCGATTCGAATGACCTGATCGATGGCAATAATCAATCAACCAACGTCATTGAGGTGCCGTGATGAGAAAGACCTGGTTTACTCTTAACCTTTTTGTCTCTCTTCTTCTCATGCCGGCGGCCGAATTATGGGCGATCAACTGGTCTGAATTCATGCGCGATGATCGGATGTTTGTCGGTGCGGAGATCACGCAAATAAATGATTGGCGTCTTCCGGAAGGGTGCCGCCGTGAATCGCTTTCCCCGAATGATGATGAGGTGGAAGAGGAGGATTGCGAACGAATCATCTGCGACGGGCATTTTTGGGGGAAATCGGCGATCGATGTCTGTTGTGCGGAGGAGGTGACCACAGAAGGAGAAGGGGAGGAGGCACCTGCCTACAAACGATGTCATGTGAGGGAACCCCGTTTCAGTTCTACTTCGGGAAGATGGAGACAGGTTCGATTTCAAACACGAGGGATTCCACGATCCGGCTGTGGAACTCATGTTTTAAGGCCAACCGAGGCAGAAGAGACGACCTCACTCGTTGATCTGTTATTGTCATCGGCTTATGCCCATCCTGGTTCACGTCCTTCGGACAACCCGATCCCATGGTCCTACGAGGAGCGATTACTGATCGCAAACAGCCTCTCTGTGGCGGCCGACCGGATCGAATATGCCCTGACGTCAGGCGATACGTCGGAGGTAGGCACGGAAGGTTCACAATTTAGGGGGTGGATTGAAGATGCCTTTCTCGTGAGTCGATTTTTGGGCCATACCCTCTCCCCCGTGGGGTTTCCGGCCTGCCCCCCCGAACTGCTCGGGCTCTGTGACTTTATTGGACACCAGGTCGACGGATATTGGGCCAACCTTTCCCTTTATTTGTTGGGGGAAACACATCACCTGAACAGCTTTATCATCACCGCTGATTTTGCCGTCGAGTTGAATCCCACAGCCTTGGGGCTTGCCCTCAATACGATTTCCCATGAGGCAACCCACATTGTCTTCCACTGGAGTCGTGGACTCTATGCCGATCCGACGGCACCAGGTTTTGATTATGATTTTATAATGAGTACCGATCCGGTGTTGAATTATGAAGACGAGATGACGGCCCGAATCGTTGGGGCGATTGTCTATCATTTTTTAGCGGATAGTGTCCGCAACGAGTCTCCTGAGGAATGGAATTGGTTGGCAGAGCATTACGGTGGTTCTTTCGACGATATGGCGAGAGATCCGGAATACAATGCCAGCAACTCGATGCCTGATTCTTATGTGGAGACCTTCTTTTGGCAAAGTTTAACCGATGAGCAGAGGGCAGAGGTCTTGGAGTGCATGGATTGGGGGAGCCGCCATGGCTCTATTACGCCGGATAATGAGGAGCTGTACCTCCAGTGGCTTGTTTATTGTATTGGAGAGACGCTCGGCGAGACGAACGCCGCCGCCTTGCTCAATGAACTTCACAACAGATTGATGGGGCAAGGAGGAGGTGAAGGTTTTGGGGAGAGTGCTGGTTCTTCGGGTGGGACAGGTGCGGTGTTTGATCTGGCAGAGCATCCAGCCATTCACCACGATTATGTCGATAGTCCAGAGACCGAGACGAGTCCCGGTGGTTCCTCCGAAGGGGAACCGCCACCGAGCGATTTTGACTGGCACCACCCCGGTAATTTTACGGAGGATCCGAATGATCCAAATTATGAGCCGCCGAACACTTCCAACCATATTCCACCGGAATGTGTTGGGACATTTGGTGCGCCGGAGGTAGCTGGGGCGTCAGTTCCTGCTTCTTGTTTTGACTGGTGTTGGAACCATTTTTCACGTGGACGAGACGGTGGAATCTGTCAACAGATGAGCGATCGTGATCTGGAGAGCGGATGTACCTACTCAACGGGAGATCAGTGTGAGGAGGAGAACGAACAACGACTCGATGACTGTAATACAGACGCCTCCTTCCGAAATTCGGAGTTCTGTCAAGAGGCCTGTGGCAGCTCAGGAACTCCGGCCCACTGCGACGAGTTGTGCGCCAGCAATAGATCACTGCCATTTTGCGATAATATCTGCGGCCGGAATCACACCTACGGATTTTGCGGCGATATCTGTCACAACGACAATAATTCTCACGGTTTCTGTCAGGATCGATGCGTCGATGACCCCGGGCGACCGTACTGTGACAACATTTGTGCAACGAACCGCTCCTTAAGTTTCTGCGATGATACCTGTTCGAGAAACCGCTCCTACAGTTATTGTGATGATCTTTGTGCGAGCAATCCGGGCTTAAGTTTCTGCGATGATTTTTGTAGTGAGAACAGCTCGCTTGGTTTTTGTGACGATGTCTGCCGAAGAAATAATTCTTATGCCTTCTGTGAAAGCTTCTGTGATGCCAATCCGAACCTCGATTTTTGCGCACCTCCCACAGAGAGTTTTCGGGGTTGGGAGTGCAACGGCCCTTGGGTTTCCCGGGGTAGTCGCACCCTCTGGGAGCATTGGATGTTGACCAACTGTTATCCCTATGTGGGGCCTGTCCGCTGCTGTGGAACACCCACCGCGGAAATGTCGGAGCTCATGAGTGCATTCGGGATTTCAGGAGAGCTTTGTCTGCCGGAGACATCAGGTCCTGAATGTAACGCGAGGGATTACTGTGGTTGCGGAACTCATTACACATTGGCTGATTCTGCCAATTGTTGCATTGAGCCTGGGAGTGGTGCGGTCGGTTATTTTGCCTGCGATACGGACTTTATCTCGGACGGTGTTGATAATGTCGCTGGCTGCAACTGTTATCTTGTCTCCGGTTGTCGTTAGGAGGAGTGATGATTAAAAAATATCCTCTTGTGATCCTTTTGGTTGTCATCGGGACGTTACTTTTGTTTCCCCTCGAAGCGGTTTCGTCCCTCCTTGAGGAGGTGAGATCGAAAAGTCTGCTCGGTGAAGTTCAATATGATGAGGAGAGGAACGAACAGGCCAAGGAACGCCTGATATCAGTCCAACCTCTCCCTGACCCTGGACAAAAAGGAACGAGTTCACGCAGAAAAACAGAGGTTCATATTTTTAGTTCTGGAAAAAGTTTTGAGGAGTGCCTCAATCTACTCAAGGCAAAAGGAGTTGATCTCCATGAGACGGACGTCTTCTCTCAGAAAGTGCGTTTGCCAACCGTCATGAAACAGGTTGAGGATTTAAAAAAGAGGAACCGGCAAATCCATGAAATGGAAAATCAGCTCCCCAATCCGATTTATATTGAAGGATACCGCGAGGCTCGAGGGAGGGTCGATGAGAGCTCGTTTCTTATCCTCTCCTCACACACCTTTGATTCATTTCTTAATCAATGGGTGCTGAGGAGCTCTCTCACCTTTGTTGTTTCTTCTGAGGAGATGGACAACTCTCCATTGCCGGAATCCCCAAAAGGATCCGCGCCGAGTTACAAAGCTGATCCTCATAAGAAGGCCGCTCCGAAACAATCGACTGGTAAAATGCCACCTTCTCCTCCTGTCTCGAAAAAGACATTAAAACCCGTTGCAAAGTGATTGGGACGAGTGGTTCCCCATGAAGCAGATCTATCTTGGGACCTTGCGATGGAATCAGGTTCAGAACGGCCCCTCTGACATTATTCAGAAAAGTAGTCGTGAGATGCCCTTGGGACAGCTGTCTCATAGAGCCTTGTAGGAAAGACCGTGCCTTCTCTTCTGGGGTTGGTTGCGGAGCCGGCTCCGATCGTTTCTCTTCGGTGCCGCAGGAGCTGACGGCCAATCCCAAGACCCCCAGTAATGTGGCCATAGAGGATGGAAAACAGATTTTGGGTGACATGACATCTCTATTATCGGTTACTCTACAAAAAGAGTTGTGTAGAGACTCCCAGCTCGATTATATCCAATCTTATGCCAAAGATAAGAAGGGCCTTGGTAAGTTTGTCGGATAAGTCAGGGATTATACCGTTTTGCCGTGCCTTAGGTGAGTTAGGAGTTGAGATCCTTTCGACGGGAGGGACCTGCAAGCTGCTTCGGGAAAACAAGATAGCTGTCATTGAGGTCTCGGATTACACGGGTCAGCCGGAGATCCTCGATGGGCGTTTGAAGACGCTTCATCCCAGGATTCATGGGGGGATATTGGCAATCCGGTCGAACAAAAAACACGAGGAGGAACTCAAGAGGTCAGGAATTCAGGCAATCGACATGGTTGTTGTAAATCTCTATCCATTTGAAGAGGTGGTTGAAAAGCAGATGGGGGTTGTCGAAGAATCTGGCCTTGCCAGTTCTGAGCGAATCGCCGAGGCGATTGAGAATATCGATATTGGTGGCCCGACAATGCTTCGTGCTGCCGCCAAAAATTGGCAAGATGTGACAGTGATTTGCGATACAGGAGATTATATTGGTATTCTTGAAGAACTGCACAAGGGTGCGGCAAGCGGCGCCCCTACCATTTCAAAGGAGACGAATTTTCGACTTGCTCAAAAGGTCTTTGCACTAACGGCCCGCTATGAGGCTGCAATCTCCAATTACCTCTCAGGCGGCATGGAAGGGAAATTCCCCCAAACATTTACCTTTCAGGGAGAGAAGATTCAGGATCTTCGGTATGGAGAGAATCCGCATCAAAGGGGGGCGTTTTATCGAGAGGGGAGGTGTGAGGGGGTTACCGATGCAAAACAACTCCACGGCAAGGAGCTTTCCTTCAACAATATCCTCGATCTCGAGGCTGCGATTGGAACGGTCAGAGAATTTGAGACACCCGCCTGTGTTATTATTAAACATACGAATCCTTGTGGGGTTTCAGCCCTCACCCTTGATCCCTCTCCCGTAAAAGGGAGAGGGGAGGAGGGGGCGACGAGGGGGGTCTTTATTGCCGCCCGTTCCTGCGATCCTCTCTCCGCCTTTGGTGGCATTGTTGCGATTAACAGGGAGATTGATCCCCAAACGGCTGAGCAGATCGGAAAAGACTTCTATGAGTGTGTCGTGGCACCGTCATTTTCCAAGGAGGCGTTTGAAATTTTGGCCAGGAAGAAGAATATCCGGTTGATGGAGTTGCCATCACCCCCGACCCCTCCCCCGCGAGCGGTAGAGGGTGCTTACGATATCAAAAAGGTGTCCGGTGGTTTTCTTCTTCAGGATCTGGATGCCAAGAGGATTGATATTCGTCAGTGTCCGATTGTCACAAAAAAGAGGCCATCGGACGAGGAGTGGGCCGCCCTCGACTTTGCCTGGAGGGTTGTAAAACATCTCAAGTCGAATGCGATTGTAATCGCGGGAGAAGAGGAGGGCATTTTGAAGCTCTTTGGTGCAGGGGCCGGTCAGATGAGCCGGATTGATTCTGTAAGAATTGCCATTTCAAAATTTGATGGGATGGACCAGGCATTCCCCCTCACTAAACCAGTGGTTCTGGCCTCCGATGCCTTTTTCCCTTTTCGTGACAGTGTTGATGAGGCGGCTGAGGTGGGTGTAACGGCGATCATCCAACCCGGAGGCTCACTGAAAGATCAGGAGTCGATTGATGCGGCCAATGAGCAGGGGATCGCGATGGTTTTTACGGGCACCCGGCATTTTCGGCACTAATCCCACTTTCCTCTTGCGACAATTCCTCCCCGAAACACTCCGTCCACATTGGTGGCGATACTTAAGCCCAAAGACCAACTTCTGTCCTCTGACTCGATGCGAGGGGTCCATTCGAATCCGAGTCCATCGGCCGGATTTTTTTCAGAGCTTCGAACGCGGTATTGAATGTTCGTATCGAGAATGATCTTGTTTTTTCTGAAACTTGTTATCTCTGAGTCGGCGCCTCCTGTGAGTGTTGTCAAAATTCCAAAGGGGTTGGTCCCCACCGTTGTCAAGGCGCCGGCGTAGAATCTCAAATTGGGATCAAAGGGAAGATATCGGTTGGTCATTCTTTCGTCAAACCAGCGGTTGAATTCCGGATTCGTCGCCCGAAAGCGAAGCTGGTGAAGGCTCTTCCCTTCCTCGCTGGCTGTCTGCACCATGCGGAGTTCACCATAAAGGTAAGGAGGCAGATGATAGGTAAATCCCTGTGTGACAAATTCGCGAACAAGTTCGGTCGTGTAGAATTTGAGTGAGGGGGAGATGAAGAGGCTATTTTCATCGCGGGAGACCCAGTAAAGTGAGGGGCGTCTCTTGGGGTCAACCCTCTTTCGGAGGGGTTCCAGAAACTCAGGGGTATTGAGGATATTGTCGTCCCACTTCTCTGCCTCCTGAAGGTAGAGGTGATCAGGCTCCCAATAAAAATGTTCCGGTCGAGAATAATCTCTTGGAAATCGTCGCACAAACTCTTTCCTTTCGAGATTGATCAGCTGCAACCTTCCCGACGGGGTGAGGTTAATGAGTGCTGCTGTGGGGTAGGTTGTCAGATATCTGGCAATGGGGACGAGAAGGGGGTCATCAAATTCGATCACGGTCCCCTTGATTTCGCAGGAACCGTGGGTGTTGTCAGGGAGATAGCGGCAAGGCGGCGGCTCTTCGGATCTCATGGTGAGGGGAGAGAGGCTCATTCGGTTTGCTCTTAAATCGGGGCCGAAGAGAGGTGGTTGCTAGATAACCAAGGCAACAAAATCAATTAGTTGGCGATAACATTATTGAATTTGTTCTAGATTTTAAAGACCAACTCACGCTAAAGATAGACTCATGCGTCTCCTCGTAGTTGGCGGCGGTGGTCGTGAACATGCCCTCGTCTGGAAGCTCAGGCAAAGCAAAAAGGTCTCCAAGATTTACGCTATTCCCGGCAATGGGGGGATTGGTGAAGAGGCCGATCTGCTTTTGGGGCGTCCAGAGGATCTGGAAGGGATTGTGACCCACTGCAGGGGACAGAAGATCGATTTTGTTGTTGTCGGCCCCGAATTACCTTTGACACTCGGATTGGTTGACCGCCTGGAAAGGGAGAAGATTCCCTGTTTTGGTCCCTCCCGACAGGCGGCGGAACTCGAGGGCTCCAAGGCATTCACGAAACAACTCTTGAGAGAAGAGAAAATCCCGACTGCCCATTTTGAAACTTTTTCGGATTTTGACAGGGCAGTCGATTTTCTGAAGAGCCAGGCGTATCCGATCGTCATCAAGGCGGATGGGTTGGCGGCAGGGAAGGGGGTTCTCATTTGTAAAGACCGGTCTGAGGCAGTCGGTGCACTGGAAAAAATTCTTAAAAAGAGGATTTTTGGAGGAGCAGGAGAAAGAGTTGTCATTGAGGAGTTTCTCAAAGGAGAGGAGGTCTCTTTTCACGTTCTGGTCGACGGGGAACAGGCCGTTCCTCTTGCCACGGCGCAGGATTACAAAAGGGTGCGTGATGGAGATGAAGGGCCCAATACCGGCGGGATGGGGGCCACCACCCCAAATCAGTTTTTCTCGCCCGATCTTGAAAAAGTCGTTCTGCGGACGATCATCCGGCCAACGATCGAGGGGCTCAAGAGAAGAGGAATTATTTATCGAGGAGTTCTTTATGCCGGCTTGATGTTGACCTCGTCCGGTCCACGGCTTTTGGAATACAATGTTCGTTTTGGGGATCCTGAAACCCAGGTACTGATGGCACGACTTGACTCTGACTTGATGGAACTCATGGAATATACTATGGCCGGCCGACTTGATCGGGCCGCTCCCGTCTGGAAGAAGGAGGTAGCGCTCACCGTTGTTTTGGCGGCCCATGGTTATCCGGATGAGGTTTGTAAGGGCGATGAAATAGCCGGTTTGGAGAAGGCAAAGTCAGTATTGGGGACAGTGGTATTTCATGCTGGCACGAGGAAGGAGGAGGGGAGATGGCTGACCAATGGAGGGAGGGTGCTGGGGGTTACCTCCTGGGGTAAAGATTTGAGACAGGCACGGGAGAGGGCCTATGATGCTTGTGATAAGATTTATTGGAAAGGGGTTCATTACAGAAAAGATATTGGATTAAAGGGGTCTTTATGAACAACAAACAACCACTCGTTGGTATTTTGATGGGAAGTGATTCCGATCTTGAGGTCATGAATGAGACGGTCAAGGTTCTGGAACAGTTCTCAGTCCCCCATGAGATTGTGATTACCTCGGCCCACCGGTCACCGAAGAGAACGACCGTTTATGTGGAGTCGGCGGAGAAGAGGGGACTGCATCTTCTGATTGCCGGTGCCGGTTATGCGGCCCATTTAGCCGGAGTTCTGGCCGCCCATACGACACTGCCGGTCATTGGCGTGCCGATTGATTCCTCGTCTCTGCAGGGGCTGGACGCGCTCCTTTCCACGGCCCAGATGCCCGGCGGGGTTCCTGTTGCCTGTATGGGTATTGGAAAGGCGGGGGCAAAAAATGCAGGGATCCTTGCCGTAGAAGTTCTTGCCTTGCAGGATCCTGAACTCAAGAAGAAGCTGATTCAATATCGCCAGGAGATGGAAAAAAAACTGGCTGAGAAGAACCGCCAGGTTGGCGGAGGAGAGGTATGAGCCACATTTTGAAGATCGATTCTGAGAACCCTGACGAATCACTCGTCCGTGAGGCAGTCGGGATGATCCGTGAGGGGGCGATCTGTGCCTACCCGACAGAGACTTTTTATGGGCTGGGGGTTGATATCTCCAACGAGGCGGCGATCAAACGTCTTTTCGATTTCAAGAGGCGTGATTATGGAAATCCGATTGCCGTGATTGTCTCCGATCGTACCATGTTGGCGAATTATGTTCGCGAGATCCCTGAGAAGGCGCTACTCTTGATCGATCTCTTTTGGCCCGGACCCCTGACGATCCTTTTTCGGACGAATGGGAAGATCTCGGATCAACTGACAACCAACACCGGCAAGATTGGAATCCGCATCTCTTCCCATCCTGTGGCAACAGCGATCGTGCGTACCCTCGGCAGGCCACTTTCCACCACGTCAGCCAATCTCTCTGGCTTTCCGCCGTCAACGCATCCGAAGCATATTCGGAACTACTTTGGTGAAAAGATTGATTTGATAATTGATGGAGGAGAACTCCCCCCCTCAAACGGCTCGACCGTTGTGGATGTCACCGAGGAGAAACTGTCCGTTATTCGTGAGGGAGTCATTCCTGTCGAAATGATCTTCAAGCATTTTGAAAATGAGGAGGCGGTTTGAAAACAACTTTGCCGGTGGAGGGGGCGACGCGAGCCCCTAAGATTGTCCCGTTTCGCGGGCTTCTTTATCATCAGGAGAAGGCAGGGGATCCCTCCCGGTTTGTTGCCCCTCCTTATGACGTGATCTCTCCGACACAACAGGAGCGTCTTTACGCAAGAGACCCTCACAATGTTGTTCGCCTCATTTTGGGGAAGCAACATCCGGAGGACACCGAACAGGAGAACCGCTACACCCGTGCGGCGGCCGATCTCAAAAAATGGATCCAAGAAGGGGTTTTGGTTCGGGACGAGAAGCCGGCTCTTTACCTCTATGAGCAGGAATTTGTCCTACAGGGGAAGAAGCGAAAGAGGAGGGGTCTGATCACCCTCCGGAGGCTCGAGGATTTTGGGCAGTCGATCCATCGACACGAAAAGACCCTGGAAGGACCCAAGCGGGATCGGTTTCAGCTCATCACCCATTGTCATGCCAACTTAAGTCCCATCTTTTCCCTCTATGAGGATCCGCAAAAAGAGGTCGTTTCCCTGCTGGATCCCCATTACAAGACCGCTCCGTTTTTGGAGGTGGTGGACGATGACCAGACTTTTCACCGTCTCTGGCGGCTTACTGAGTCGGCCCTTCTGAAAAAAGTTTCGGAGAGACTTGCCGCGAAAGGGATGTTCATTGCCGATGGACATCATCGCTACGAAATTGGGCTTGCTTACCGGGATTGGATGAAAAAAAAATATCCGGAGGCAGGCGATCAAGCCCCCTTTTACTACATCATGATGTTTTGTGCCGAGATCTCTGATCCGGGCCTTATTATTCTTCCAACGCATCGACTGGTTCTTCGTCCGAACCTTGATTCCACCACCCTCATTTCAAGGCTCCGGGAGAGGTTCAAAGTTCATTCCTTTTCAAAAGAGCGCCTCGGCCTTTTTTTACAGGACTTCGGAGCAAAGGCCGATCGTCGCGGATTCGGAGTTGTTTTGGGACAAGAAGCGACCCCCTACCATTTTATAGAACTGCCGCCTTCCGATCTTCTTGACGTCCAGTCGGTCCATCAATCGGTTTTGAGAGAGATCCTGGGCTTTACCGAGGAGGATGAAAAGAATCCGGAACGGATTGCCTATGTTAAGGATCAGCAGGAACTGCTCTCCCTCGTGGAGAGAGAGCCGGACGATTTTGGGATTCTCCTTTCAGCCCCCTCTCCAGCGGAGGTGTTTCGAGTGGCCCAAAAAGGAACGGTTCTTCCTCCCAAAAGCACCTATTTTTTTCCAAAGCTTCTTTCGGGGCTCGTTTTTAATCCGATTGATCCGGAGGAAGAGGTCATAATCTGAAAGCGGAGTTCAGAAACCTTGAGTGAGGGGATCTCTTTTTTGATCCGTTCGATCAAGGTCGATTGCAGAAAGATCAGTTCATTGGCGAGTGTTGAATGGACCACTCCGATTTTTAATTTACCTTCTTTGATCGAGAGGGGACGGGTCTGTCGGGCAAGCGGCGCCCCCACAATTTGCTCCCAAAGGTCGTCGAGGGACCAAATAATTGACTTTTGATCAGGCACTGTTTGATGCATGGCATTGGGTAGAATCTCCTTGATTGACAACAACTTGGGAAGCCTTTTTCGCATTGACAAGGGAGAGTAAAATACAGATACTTCCGGGAGTCAATCTATGAACAAAAAAGAACTTAAACGGTTCAAGGAGATCTTGCAGGAGCGCCAGAATGAGCTTCGCAAGATGGCTGAATCAACAAAAGATCAGGGGATCGGTTTCTCGACGGACGATCTTGCGGATGAGGTTGATCTCGCCTCCTCGGAGTCGGATCAATCAATGGTTCTCCGTCTTCGTGATCGTGAGAGGGTCCTCTTCAAAAAGATTGAAAAGGCGCTGCAGAAGATCGAGGCGGGGGAATACGGTGTCTGCGAGCGCTGCGGTGAGGATATTGGCCTTAAGCGGCTCGAGGCACGTCCCGTCACGGATCTCTGTATCCGTTGTAAGGAAGAGGAAGAGCGGGTTGAGCGGACCTTCGCTGAGTAATTTTTTTAAGTCTCATTCAAAAGAAGAGAAGGCCAACTATGGGATGGGCTGTTTCCCTTTGGGGGGCGTGAAATCGGCAAGTAGAGCTGTTCTTTGGCCCGTGTCAGGGCAACATATAGGAGCCTCTTCGATTCTTCCTGTTCCGCCGCCTTCTCCTGCAATTCGGAACCGACATACTCCTCTGATTTTTCGAGTTTATTCTTGAGACCGTTCTCCTCGTTACTCCTTTCTTTGAAGAAAATCTTTCCATCCGCCCTTTTTAGGTACGGGAGGTGGGAGTTGGTAGGGCGGGCCCCCAGGTCACAAAGAAAAACAATCGGAAATTCGAGTCCTTTGGCTGAATGAACCGTCATGAGCCGGACCGCGTCACGGCGAGACTCCTTGTCGGGAGAGGGGATTTGGACCTTTTCTTGGCGAAACAGATCTACGGTTTCGAGGAGTCCCTTGAGGTCTGGTGAGTCAAGCCGGTTTAACTCCAAAAGCCATTCCTGAAACCGTTCCAGGTTGTTTTTGGCTGTGGAATCCCCTTCGTAAAGACCAGTCAGTTGTTTAAAGAGATTGGGGAGCCATTTTGTGAGCCCCTCTTCCGGGAGAGAAAGGGAGAGATTCCTTAAGGGGGTACTTTCAAGGCCTAGCAGGAGATAGGGATCCGAACGGTTTAGAAGATGTTTCATGGCAAACAGGGCGGCGATACTCTCCGGCTGATCCAGAAGAGACTCCCCTTTATCAGTCAGAAATGGAATCTTCCGGGAGTTGAGTTCCTCTTCATAAGACCTCATGGCGAGACGGGTTCTGAAGAGAAGGACAATCTCGTGCCAGGCGTTTTTTTCACGAAGCAGGAGGATTTTTTCCGCAACCGTCATGGCCTCCGCCTTGCGTTGTTCTTCGGCGTTTTTTTGGGAGTTGATTTCAAGGTATTCAACCTTCGCCATCTGGTTTGAAGGGCGGGTGGCGATGATCGGACGATGAAAATCCGGGAAGAGTTTGGGAGAGATTCCGTTGACGTAATCGATCAGCTCCGGTCGGGAACGAAAATTCGAATCGAGATAAAAAACCTTTCCCCCTTTTTTTTGGAGGTTTTCCGTCTGGCGCAAAAAAAGTTCCGGGACGGCACCCCGAAAACGGTAGATTGATTGACGTGGATCTCCGACAAAAACAAGATGGTTCTGTGTCGGATCATGAAGCCTATCCGCCATTTCATTCTGGGCAAGGCTCGTATCCTGAAACTCATCGATCAATATCCAGCGGATCTCTTGTTGGATCGATTTTTGAATGGAGCGATCCCGCAGGAGTTGAAGTCCCCATCGTTCGAGATCCTTAAAATCCATGAGGTTTCGTTCCCGTTTCTTTGTCTCATAGGCCTCATGGAGTCTCTGCAGAACCGCCTCGCCATCGGTCTCCGCAAAGTGGAGTTCCTTTGTCAGCAATTCCATTGCCATTTTGGTTGATGTTGAAATTCCGAACCTCTCAACCCACTGGGTTATCTTCTTCTCCCCCTGCTGCAGTGCTTCTTGAATCGTTATGTGACAGGTTTTAAGCCTGAGAAGGTAGGCGATCGCCTCATCGATAATTTCAAAATCTGTTTTAAGATGAAGACGATTGCCGTGACGACGAAGAAGAGAGGCGAGATAGGAATGCATTGTCCCAATCGGCATTCTCTCAAGCTGTTCCAACGTCCTCTTCAACCGGGAAGAGAGGCGCCCTTTGAGCTCGGCTGCGGCCTTCTCGGTAAACGTCATGACAATAATTTGATCTAAAGGGATTTTTTTCTGCTCGTAGAGATAGGCGACCTTACGGACGAGGACCTCGGTCTTTCCGGAGCCGGGGGCGGCAATGATCACGGAGTCGCCCGGGTATACAACCGCCTCTTGTTGCTCCGTTGTCAGAGTGATCATTTTTCAACACACCCATCATGGGAAATAAGCCTATCGTGCAATGCTGATAACCTTAATGTCAAACGGGCTTGACCCCGCCGAAAATGGGGATCCGGAAATAGCGGTCAAGGCGCCGGTCGAGCTGTTGACAGTAAAGCCTGAAATATTGTTGCTTCCCGGATTCACAACATAGAGGAATTTGCCGGTCGGATCAAGCCTGACTCGCGTTGGTGTTGTGCCTCCTACCGCATAGGTGCTGATTTGTGTCAGGAAACCGTTTGAGGTGTTGATTGCAAAGGCGCGAAGGCCGTTGCTATCGTTGGTGTCGACGGTGTAAAGAAATTTACCGGTTGGGTCGATGGTTATATCACTGAGGCCCGCATTATCACCCAGATCAAGGTACTTTTCATTCGGAAGCTCTGAAGGGGAGAGATCGAGTTGATTGAGGGCGCCTGTAGAGGCATTGACTGAAAAACCCCAAATGGTACTGGTGCCATCATCAACAGCATAGAGAAAGTTGCCATCTGGTGTTATCGCCATGCCTCGTAGCGACATGACGTTGAGCGGATAGGGTGAACCGAAATATCGCGTCAAGGCACCCGTTGAGGAATTAATCTCAAAAATGGAGATATTTCCATCGTCATAGTTTGATACATAGAGAAACTTTCCATTCGGATGAACCACAGGCTCATAGGGGCTGTCGCATGTCGGCGAGTCCACAAAAGGAGAACCCGAGATCGGTGTTAAGGCGCAGGTTGTTCCGTTAATGCTGTAACCGGAGATATCGTCAGAGACATAATTTAACATATACAAAAAACTGCCGTTGGGAGTAACGGCGGAGCTCCATGGTGTTGTCCCTGTACTTGCCGATGACCCCTCCTCGAGGGCACCGGTCGAAGCAGTAATTGGCTTGATCAAGACCGAGCTGTTGTTCTGGTTGTTGACGTAGAGACATTGACTATTCGGAGTGATCGCTATCCTTTGGGGCACGGAACCGGCTCCGAAGGGAGAGCTGCTCAACGCGGTGAGGGCCCCTGTTGTCGCGTCCAAGCGGTATGCAGAAATATTATTACCCATTACGTTCGGTGCATAGGCAAAATAGAACGTATCGACTTGATTGTCATTCTGCTGTTGGACCCCCACCCCCCCGGCCGTATAGCTTCCCCCACAGCTTTCCAGGGTACCTCCACGGCCAAGACAACTCCGAAACGAGGTGTTTTCCCCGACGTTTTCAAAATCACTCTCAAGAACCCCACCCAGAGATGCAAAATTAGCTGAATCAGGATCAAAGGTCCCCCTCTCGAGTCCCTCCTCGACGTATTGATCAAAATAGCTCAGCTTATCCAGATCGAGTTCTCCATTCTCCTTGAGCATCCCGTTCCAACCTCCTACGGAATTGACAAGGCCTTCGAGTGACATGCCCCAATCTCTCCTCTGGTCCGGTGTCAGTGAGGCATCGATTCCGTTCATAAGGGTATAGAGCCCTTCAATTGGGGCGTCTGCTAGTTTACCATCACCTGCAAAGTAGAGATCAAAACTGTCGACGCCTTCGAGGAAGGCGGCAATCCCCTCCGGGGCATCCTGAAGGAGATCAAATTCTCCTGCATTCTGGTATTGTTCAACCAATCCAAGAAAGACCTTCATCCCCGTCCTCGAAAATGTCTTCTCGAGTGTCGTTGGGCTTGAGGAGGCAAGAATAACTCCGATGAGCGACTCGGTATAATTGAAGTTAGCTGAACTCTTGATAGAATCGCAGGCACTCCCGGAAGCGGTTGTCAAGGCGCTGAAACTCGAAACTGCCTCGACCCCGACATCGCTGGCCAGCTGAGTCCCAATAACCTCCTCCAAACCCTCCATGGCCTCTGCAGAATTCGAGTATCCGGAGGTACAGGCGGAGGCGTCCATTCCTGTTGTTGAAGAGGCAGCGGCACAGAGCTGTGAAATGGCGTTATTCGACAGCTCTCCAGAGAGGGCCTTCTTTATGACGCCAGACCAGCTCGAGTATCCCAAGCCGGCAGGTGTCACAGAGCCTCGGGCCATGACCCCCTGGATCATATCTTTCATAAGCCCCATATCATCCTGGAGTCCCTCACCAGTTCGATCCCCCTGATCTGAGGCGGTTTCCATGGCACGAAAATAACAGGCAGGGTCGAGAGAGGAGGCTGGTGTGCGGCAATCACCTCCCCAATCACACCCGATCTTTTTTTGAAGTGCCGCGGAGGCAAGTGTTGTCTCGATATCGGCTGTCCCGAGCGAAATCTGGCTGGTGTTTCCCTCCGTAATAGTCGCTTCGACATACGTTTCAATCTGAATTGTCCCTGTCTCATTGGTGGCAACGAGGATCAGTGAAGTTGTCCAGGTTGTGCCGGTGATTCCGCTTGGTTTTAATGATGAGAGATTTGGTGAGAGGACGAACGATCCGTTTGTAATAGCAGCAGTCCCAAGATTCGTCCCTTCGAGTGTGTAGAGGGTCCCGGTCAATCCTGAGGCGGCTGTTTGTGTCACTCCCTGTTTTGTCGGTTTACCGAGTTCAAGTCCCAGGATCGATAGTCTGCCCGAAGAACTTGTTGGAGAGTTGACAGTCGCTGTGATGGCGACCGTTGAAGTCGTTATAGCAGCGGTGCCAGGATCTCCTATGGTGCTTGAACAGCTGACAAGAGAGGCGCAAAGCGTGATGAGGGGCCCCCAACTTAAAAAGTAAGCAAGCCGTCTCCCCACGAGTCCCCCTGGGTAGAACTTCATTCCTTGTGCTGAAGCAATTATCGAACCAACAGAATAATAATATAAATATCTGATAATGCACTACTATTTTGTTTTAAAAATTGAAGGAATGGGTTTGTTTTAACCCTTTTGAGCGGCCAATTTTGACACCTGTTAGCAGTCTGTTGACAAAGGGGTTTGAAAGGATGTTGAGAAAGGTCCCAGATACGAGGCAGGCTGCTGAGGCGCGACGCAGGCGTACTTGCCGGTACGTAAGACAGAGACCGGTTTTGATATTGAATCTCCAGTTGTGCGAGGCACAGGTGACTGTTTCACCTCGGACCATGCCTTTGGAGAGCGGATACTCGGCATGGGGGCAGGCATCCTTGATCGCATAGAACTGACCGTCAAGATTGAAAACCGCTACCCTAAAGTTATTTAATACAACGGCCCTTGCCTTGCCGGGTGGAATCTCATCAATGGTACCGACAAAAACCTTTCCCCTTGTATCCGGGCTCTTTCTGCGTTTACGGGGGACATAGTCGACACCAAACGGTCGGGGCAGATTAATGCTGTGGCCCTCGGGATCTTCTTTCTTCTTCACTCAGCAAGAATAAACAGGCGAGAAAAAACTGGCAAGGGTCAATTAATTCGCAAGAAAGAGGAGGGACCCTTTTCCATAGAAGGTGCCGGCAACCGCCGCGGTCATGAGACAGGCAAGGGTGGCGGCAAGAAAGGAACGCATCGCAATCTGGGCGAGTGTAAGTGTCCTCTCCGGAACGAGCGCTGCTGTCCCGCCGACAAAAATGGCAACGCTGGAGAGGTGGGCAAACCCACAGAGGGCGTAGGCGGCAATCACCGCACTTCTCCCATCGTGGAGTGCCCCATGTGCCAGTAAATCGTTTAGATGTTGATAGGCCGGGATCTCCGTCAAAATCATCCGTTCGCCCAGGAGTCGGGCGATCTCCATCGCATCGGATGGGGGAACCCCAATGGCGAGGGATAACGGATAAAACGGATACGCCAGGATTGTTTCAAGGTGAATACCACCGATCGATCCGATCCCCATATTGAGAAGCCGCACCATTCCGAGAAAGGCAACAAGGAGGACGATAATTCCCATCACCAGTTTTCCTCCGGCCGTTGCCCCGTTGATAATTGCCTCCATCCAGTTTCCCTCCCGCTCATAATGGGGTTCAATCGAGGTCCCGAGTGTGATCGGTCTTTCCGTCTCCGGGAGAAGGATCTTGGACATGACAATGGAGGCGGGGGCCGAGATGAGGGAGGCGGAGATCAGGTGCCCGGCAATATTCGGAAAGTGGGATTGAAGAAGCAGGACGTAAATTCCCATCACACTGGAGGCGATTGTTGCCATGCCGGCCGTGAGAATCGTGTGAAGTTCCGATCGGGTCATCTGATTGAGGTAGGGCAGCACGGTTGTATTCGCCTCGATTCCGACAAAAATATTGCTGGTAGTACAGAGTGATTCGGCGCCGCTGATACCGAGCAGTTTAGTAAAAACCTTTGCAAACAGCTTGATGATAAACGGCATCACCCTGAAGTAATAGAGAAGACCCATAAGCGCCGAGAAGAAGATGATCGTCGGTAACGCCTGAAAGGCGAGGATGAAGCCGGGGCTTCCTTCCGTTCCGGGCGGGAGTCCCAGAGGGCCAAACACAAATTCAATACCTGCGGAGGACGCCTCAATGATTTTGACCGTGATATGACTCAAAAAAAGAAGGGCCTGGGTCCCCGGCGGGAAGAGAAAGACAAACGCCCCCATGGAAAACTGGAGGAGGAGACCGACAACCACTAATTTCAGGTTGACCCGCCTCCGGTCGGTCGAAAAAATCCAGGCGATGAATGCGAGCAGGAAGACGCCTGAAAGGCTGACAAGATTGTAAACTGACATCAACCCGCCTCCATATCATTTCCGCGGTTACCTGGACAAGAAAAATGCAAGAAACCGGGTAAGTTCCATTTTTGACTTTAAGAAGTTTTAGAGATAGGTTCGATCCAATTTCTATGGAGTTTTTTGAACTGCTCAAGCAAATTGTGAAGGCAGAGATACGCTTTGTCGTGGTCGGCGGCATTGCCGTCAATTTACATGGTATCGAGCGGCCTACAAAAGATATCGACCTGGTTGTTTATTTGGAAGAAAAAAATCTCCTCAAGTTTTTAAAGCTGATGGCAAAGCTCGACTTCCAGCCTAAAGTTCCGGTTGGTGCCACCGAATTTGCGGATCCCAAAAAACGTGCGGATTGGATAAAAAACAAGAATATGATTGTCTTCAGCTTCTGTCATTCAAGAGACATGATGAGGGTGATTGATGTCTTCGTGAAACATCCCCTGCCGTTTGGTCCGATGTATCGGAGGAAAGAAATGATTGTCGTTGATGACATTAAAATCCCTGTCATTTCAATCCTGGACCTGATAAAATTAAAACAAAAAGCCCGACGGGCCCAGGATAGGGCGGATATTGTTATGCTGCAAAAGGTCCTGAGGACCAGAAAAGAACTTTGAAAATGAAGGCGAAGAGAACCAATAAACGATTAGGGGGATTCCGGTATTTTCGGACCAAGGCTCAGATCCTTGATTACATGAAGGTGCCTGCCAAGAGAAAACTGCAATGGATTGAAGAGATGTACCAATTCAATCGTCGTGTCGCACGAGGGAATCCCACCATTGCCAAAATTCAGGAAAAATTCCGCCGGGGCGAGATTTAGAAAAAATATTGTCATGTCTTTTCTGGATGATATTTGGGATTGGTTCAAAGAGGAAGGAGGTCCTCCCGAGGGGTCTCCCCTTGCAATTTTTGCGAGCAGGATTGTTGGCTCCTTCCCTTTTCCTCTGCTTCTTTGCGATGAACGCCTTTCTATTCTTGCGGTGAATCGGCTCTTCAACAGGACTTTTATGATGAAGGGGGGGGATGGGAAAAATCTTGCCGACGTTCTCACTCACGAAGTGAAGATCGTTCGTCATAAGCAGGAAGAACCGATCACCGACTTGAATGCGATGCTGGATCAACGAAATCCGAAGGTGCTCTCGGGTCTCTTTCCGAAAATCGGGCAGAAGACCTTTCATCTTTATTCCCGAAAAATTTCAGTTGCCGGGGAGAAAGGCGTTCTCCTCGTCTTGCAGGATGTGACGGAGATGAGGGGACTGGAGGAGATGATCGACAGGAGCCGATATGAGCTTCTGTCGATCTTTGACGGGGTGGAAGATCCAATGGTTCTCATTGACAAAAACATGAGGATCCGCCGGATCAACCGCCGAATGCTTACAGTCCTCGGTGGAAGATCGTATCGGGATTTTGTGGGAAAGGCCTGTTATTTTAAACTTCATGGTTTGAACGAACCTTGTTCCGCATGTATGGTGCCTGAGAGTTTTCGTACCGGTGAGAAGAGGGAGAGGACCGGATTGCTGGAGAAGTCGCTGAAAGGGGATGAGTCCACCTATCAAATCATCTGCTATCCGATCAAGGATAACAAGGGAGAGGCAACCAGCATGGCCGAGTGTTATCGTGATATGACGGAGGTCGTGAAGATCAGGGAGGAGTTGTATGAGTCGGAGCGAAGCCGGGTCATGGAATCTTTTGCGGCGGGTGTCGCCCATGAGGTAAGGAATCCGCTTGCTGTGATCCAATCGAATGCCCAGCTTTGCCTGGATCAGGTAGGTGAAAAAGATAATGACTTGAAGGAAGGCCTGGAGGCGATTATCAAGAGTGTACAGACGGCCAATCGAGTCATTAAGGGCCTTATGAATTTTGCGCGGCCCCAGGAGGTGGAGTTCGAAAGGCAGTCAGTTGGACCGATCCTCAAAGAGGGGTTGGATCTCATTAAAGGGCGCGCCAGAAAACAGTCGGTCGGTCTAAAAATTTTAATTTTATCCAGACTCCCCAAAATAATCGTCGACAAGAAAAGGTTTTTGCAGGCCTATCTGAATTTCCTCTTAAACTCGCTTGATGCGATGCCCAAGGGAGGAAAGATCGAGGTTTCTGTAAAGAACAACCGGAAGGAAAAGAAAATGGAAATCCTTATCAAGGACACAGGAGAAGGTATTTCCGAAGAGATAATCCCCCGTGTTTTTCAGCCGTTCTACAGCACAAAAAAAGAGGGGTTGGGGTTAGGGTTACCGATTGCCGAAGGAATTATTCGATCCCATGGAGGGGAGGTTGTTTTCAAGAGTTGTCGTGGGAAGGGATGCGAGGTCAGGATAGAACTTCCTGTGTGAATTTCCTTGAAGGAGAAAGGCGGTTGTTTTACGGTTGCCTCAATGACTTCGAAGCGAACGATACTCGTTGTTGATGATGAAGTCGACCTCTGCACGGTCCTCCGAAAAATTCTGACAAGAGAGGGGTACTCCGTTTTGATAGCCCTCGAAGGGGGAAAAGTACTCCCCCTTCTTAAAAGAAATGTCGTTGATCTCGTTTTGCTTGATCTCAAGATGCCGAAAATGGACGGTATAGAGGTCCTCAAGGCGATCCGAAGAAAAATAAAAAAACCGATACCGGTTATCATCCTGACGGCCCATGGAAGTCTCTCCTCTGCGAGAGAGGCGATGGAGCTGGGATCTGTTGATTACCTGACGAAACCGTTCAATCTCCAGACAGTCAAAAAAGCGGTTCGGGAGGCACTCGGTGAGGACTAGGCGCAAGCTGGTCTATGTCCCGATCCTCCATACGACCTCTGACATGGGAAGTATGGCCGGCCCCATGAAAGAGGCCTACATCCAGAGGTTTGGCGAAAAGAAATGGCTGGAACATATCATGGTTATTGGCGAGATGTGGATCGGGCTTGCCCGCGAGGTAGAGGGACTGCATCTTCCTTACAAGAAACTGAAGATTTATCAAGATGGTCTCCCGGTCTGTGGCAAGGAGAGAGAGATTGTCGAAGATCTGGCAAGGCAGGGGAGTCCCAATCATCGACTCCTTTACCTCATGATGCGACGGGGGGCGACGGTTGTCGGGACGGAGGATGCCAAACTGCTCCTGGAAGAGTATAGCTATTTAAAAAGGATTGCCGAGACGAAGACACACCGTGAAAAAGAGAGGCTCCGGCTCGAATACGAAAAAAAGGCCCCGTCCTTGCTTAAGAAAAGAGACAACAAGATTGCCGAGAGAATTCTTTCGACCCTCAAGGAGGGCGAGGCCGGTATCCTCTTTATTGGACTGCTTCATCATGTGGATGAATTTCTGACTTCAAAGCTGGATATCAGCTATCTGATTCACCGTCTGCCGTTCCGGCGGAGCTTTGAAATGGAGATGGCGGTTTAGAGAGCTATATGTTATGGGAGAAGAAGTGGCCGAAAAAATTTTAATTATCGACGATGAAGAAGCTCTCTGCAGGACCCTCGATAAAATTCTCTCACAGGCAGGTTATGAGGTGGCCTGGAGGCGCAACAGCGCCGACGGCCTTAAGAGCCTTGGGGAATCGTCTCCGGCCTGTCTGCTTCTCGATCTAAAACTCCCGGATATTGATGGAATCAGTCTTTTAAGTGAGATTAAGGAGCAATATCCTCATGTTCCTGTGATCATACTGACCGCCCATGAGACGGTTAAAACCGCCGTTCTGGCGATGAAGAATGGGGCATTTCACTATCTTTCAAAGCCGTTTGATAATGAAGAATTAAAAGTGTTGGTCAGTAAGGCGGTGGAACAGTCGAGGTTGTACAGGCAACTGGAAGAATTGAAGGGTCGCCTCGGTGAGGAGGGGGGGCTTGAGTTGCAAATGGGGAGTTCACAAAAGATTCGAGAGGTTATCCGCTCGATTCATTCTGTTGCGCCCAGCAATCTAAGTGTCCTTATCTTTGGGGAATCGGGGTCCGGAAAGGAGTTGGTCGCTCGTTCTGTTCACCGTTTTTCTAAACAAAAGAATGGGCCGTTTGTCGCCGTTGATTGTGCCGCCATTCCGGAGACGCTCATTGAAAGTGAGCTCTTCGGTCATGAGAGGGGGGCGTTCACGGGAGCGGCCTGCCTCCAAAAAGGAAAATTCGAGATCTCCGATGGAGGGACAATTTTTCTGGATGAGGTGGAGAACATCCCTCTCGGCGTGCAGGCCAAGCTCCTCCGCTTTCTTGAAGAACATACCTTTCAGAGAATCGGCGGCAAACAGTCTATCCGCCCCTCGGTACGGGTCGTTGCGGCGAGCAACAGGGATCTTGAAGAGGCAACAAAATTGTCCGGCTTTCGTCTGGACCTGTTTTACCGCCTGAATGAGTTTCCCATACAGGTCCCCCCTCTGCGTGAGAGGCGTGAAGATATCCCGTTTCTTTGCAGTCTCTTTCTTCATCAGTATCGTGATGATATCGGAAAGGAAATTAATGAGATCCATCCGGAGGCGCTCGACAAACTCCTCCTTTATAGCTTCCCCGGCAATGTGAGGGAGCTTCGCAACATCTTGAGGAGGGCGATGATTCTGGCAGATCACCGTATAGAAATGAAAGACCTCCCTTCTGAAGTGAGGTTGTTCAGGAACACTGCTTCCTTAAGCGAGCTCCATATCCCGCTACAGACGGGCCTTCCCTTAAAAGAGGCCGCACATGAGGCGGTAGTTAGGATTGAAAGAGCGCTTATCCTGGAGGCCCTGACCCGATCTAAACAACGCAAGGGGAAGGCGGCCAAGCTCCTTGGTATTGATGAGAAGACGCTCTACAACAAGATGAAAGAGTTTGATCTCAAGGGGTAGGGAAAAAATCGGGAAGATCCGCCCAATTTCGGGAGGCAGTTCCTTTAATCTATCGATCAACAGCTTAACTTTTCGTTGCTACTATCCACACAGTATGGTGCCAGGCACGCGTCGAACTCATTGAAAGATAGATAGAATGATTTTTGAAGGGAGCAATTTTGACATGCTTATCCGAAAAGTGTACCAAGAGTCCTCGGAGAGGCAAAAACACAGGCGGTAAGAGCTCGATGGAACCATGAGTCTGGATCATGTCGGCGGTT
>JACPAL010000018.1 GCA_016180855.1 Deltaproteobacteria bacterium
CGGTTGATAACACCACTGCTTTCCCTGACCTCTCTCGCAGGCCTCACATAGTTTGGGACAATCCCCATCATACCGGCACTCCCCTTCTGCCAGAGGAAGGCACCGGCGTAACTCCAGATCACACTTAAACCGATCCTTGCAGTCACTCATTAGGAGGCAATCAACACAGATACCTTTTTCGATATCACAGAGTGGTTTGTCGGTTTGGCAATTTTCACAAGCCGCCGTACAATCCTCTGCCGTTCCGCACTGGAACGAATCGATTTTTCCTTTCACTAAAATATCTTTTTTGGCTGCCTTAAGCGGCCTAACCACTTCAAGCTCTTCACGTCGAATCTCCAAGCTATCACAATCTTTTTTGAACTTCTCCTCCAGGGTGGCGCAATCATAAAGGGTGAGAGAAAAGGAATATCTCCCCTCCTCTCGAAAAAACGGCTGATCACTCTCCAGGTAGCCACCCGACAAGAGGTAAAAAGGAGATAGTGATTCAAAAATTTCTCCCTGCCCCACAACTTTTTTCAGAATCTGATCACCGGATGTCTGAATCCCCTTTTTAGCACGTGAGACCATGAGGACTCCGACAAACGGCTCATCGGAGTAATGGACAGAATAAAATCCACCCTCCATCGGCTCACCACGACGATACTCCTTTTTAGGAATATGAATCTCAAGCTTAAGCCCCTTCACGGAAGATGGTTTTTTGGCAATCCCCTTGAATCCCTCCCGACCTTGATCCCCCTCTTTTCTAAAAAGGACGTTAAAGACAGGTCCCTTACACTTTTGTAAAACATCATGATACCAGATCGCCGAACGGCTTGCAGAAGGGTCAAATTGACAAGTGACCTCCTCCTCTAAAGAAAAATGAAGCTTCACCTGACAGATCTTTTCTTTCTTGCCTGTGATTTCAAGATTCGCCTTGGCGGTCGTCTCAAGAAGGCCCAAATGAAACGGGTAGGTCGCCGGCGTACAATGTTGAATCGCCTTCTCGATACAATCATACTCCTTACAGGCGATCGGACCCTCTTGCACTTGACCTAAAAGAAGCGACTCCGCGCCAGCAAAAAACAACAGAGTCAGAATCGTAAGAAGCGGTCGGGTCACTGAATTTTTTCAAGGGTCGTTCGGCTGGTCGTCTCTTTCTTGACCGGGGCCGGCATGTAATCCTTGGAGAAACCTTTCATGCATTTGTAAAGATACTCCTCCTGGACATACTGGCATCTATAGTCTTTCTTACAATTGACCTGAAAATCACAATCGACACACGTACTTGTCTTGGGACTGCAATGCTGTTTTCCACCCGGGCATCCCTCACAACTTTTTACACAATCCTTGTCGCTCTCACAATCCAGTCTCTGCGTGACAAACACCGTCTTGTTTACATCCTTCAATGGTTTTAGCATCCGGATATCATCAAACGTCAGGGTCGGATCAAAACACTTTTTCTTGGACTGCCTTTCCACAGAATCACAATCGTAGAGAGCCAAATAGTAACTGTAGGAGCCTTCTTCAGAAAACGAATCGAGGAACATCTCGGTTTTTTCTGGCCCAACAGAGAACGCCTTAAAACGACGGTTCAGGAGAGATCCCTGCCCTTCACGAATCACCCCCTGCAAAAAGGAATCTTCCTCTCCATACCGTCCGCGGTTGTGGGCACGCACCGAGTAGAGTATCAACCCCTCAAACGATTTGCCGGTATATTGAAAGGTATACTCTCCCCCCTCAAACGGTTCTCCTGCCTTATAGGACTGTTTTTCTGGAACCCGAATCTCCAGACTGACTTGATATCCCCTCTCGGGCGCCTTTGGCATCGTGGCACAGGCCCCCAAAACAGAGAGCGAAGACAGAAAAAGAAGATGAACTTTTTTCATAGAGCCCCCCTTGAAAGCGATGAGGGTCCAAAAGTGCCTCTTTTTTACATTCTAATCAATCCTTTTTCTTTCGTCCAAGAAGCTCTCTCCACTCAGCCTCTTTCATCCATGAATAATCGTTGGGGCAAAAATAAGGACCGATCTCTTGAGACTCAAACGTGATGTTATGAAATTCGATGCCTGAACCGTAGGACTCTGCCTTGATCACAAGATTATTCAGATCCTTCCCCTTCCAGATCGTTTGACGCTGTTTTCCGCGAGAATAGGTCGACCAGTAAACCTCACATCTCTCAGTCGCCTGACCATCGATCGATTCCCCCGTCTCACAGATCTCACTCATCCCGGGAAACTCATGAAACAGACCGTAGGTCGGATAGTGATTCTGTAGTTCAACACAGGCCTTCTCCTCATCCACCGGCATCCGGATCCAGTTGTTTTCGGTATCGAGTCCCCAAATCTGCCTGCCCTGATCCGTTTCCAATTCAAAGCGGGCCCAACGGTCGCCAACAAATGCCTTGCCTGAAAGAGTTGTTCCGCTTTGTAAAAATTGAACCTCGGCCGTAAAGGGACGGTAACGCCTCCTCCGTGTTGCTTGAAAGGAATTTATATAAACCGTCTTTTGAGTCACCTTCCCCTCTTCGATACGGATCGAAATCTGAAGTTCTTTCTCCCCCACTGTCTTGATCCGGGGATTTTGAAGATAAACGGAATAAGATCCAGGCTTAAGATCCATTTGAATCCGGCTGGAAGAACCTTTTCTCCCCTTCTCGTTCACCCTTCCGTCGAGCGGTTCGGACGAGAGACAGGTTTTATAGCCCGGCATCGGTTCAAACGGAACGCAGCCTCCCGCCGGCCCAAGAATTTCATAGTCAACGACCACCGGTTTTCCCTCGGAGCTCATCACTTTAAGTGAAAGGGTGCCGTTTTTGAGAACTTTCGATTCCTTATTCTTCTGATCCATTTTGAGGGCGTCATCCGGAGGAGGATTCTTTTTAATCCAAAGATATCTTGCCACCCCTTCACTGCTTGGAACCACTTGAACAGTCATATTTCCCAAATCTTTAAGAAAATAGATCCCCTTATCGCCTGGTTTATGAATCTCACTTTCTCGATAGTTTTCAAAGCAGCGTTCCACCTTGGGATTGATTTTGATTGTTTTTAATCCGGGAATTTCAGAATCCACCTCTTCTTCTTTGATAAGGCGATCCAGTTTACTGTAGTCATATTCGTAAAAGACCAGCTTGAGGTAGACAGCCTTAACCCCCGGCTTCAGCGTCCCCATCACCTTGAGCGGGGCCTGATACCGTTTCTCATCATAACATTCCGTTTTCTTGACACGGCCCATTTTCTCGACCGGCGACCCTATCTCCCCCTCAACCACGAGATCCGCCTTCTCCATAAAATCCTTCTCCTGTTTTTCCCAATAGTCCGGGGGGGGTGGTGCTTCGAGGGCCAAGAGAGATGAACTCAAAAGTAAAAAGAGAACGGAGAGATTTTTCCTATTCATGCTGACCTTCTTTCTTCGAAAATAATTCCTCAATCAAAAATTTGGCCTTGGCTGGAATCTGCCCCGCCGGATAGTATTGACCCACAATTTTAAAGACCTGTTCTGGTTTAGTCAGATCGAGATAGCGGAGAAGAAAAATAAGATCATCCCGATCATGGGTATCAAATCGGGCAGAGACACATTTCATAGCAAGGAGATATTGGGCTTTTGGAGCCCAGACACGCAAATTCGAAAATTCCAAGACAACCTCACGCGGGGGGTCAACATGAAAATACACCTTGGCAGCATCATTGAGCCAGTCTTCATCAAGACCAAATTTTTTGGCAACCCGCTTGCTTGCCTCGCGAATTTCCTTGGTCGGCTCAAAAATTCCATCAATATCCTTGGTTGACCGCCGCGCCTGAAAAACAAGACACATGACAGCACCACCACAAATCCCGACCTCCCCCTTGACCCCTTTTTCTTTGAACTCTTCATTTAAGGCCTTAAAAAGTTTCTTAATGAGAGGAGTTGTCAACATCGTTTTAGACCCTGTCCAAGAAATTCCCCAGGACGAAAATGTTTCTTTTTCTAAAAAAAACCGGACTCTCCACGAGGGCCGATGCCTTGAGGCTTTCTACTCCAGACACAAACCAGGGCTCAGTCAGTGGAACAACCATCTCAATCCAATCAGGCGGAGGGAGTTCGAGCTCTGCACAAAGCGCCTCCACAGTGGAGGCCAGGAGCGCCTTGATTTTTGGAGCTGTTTTTGAGGCAGGCATTTCCTCAATATAGCGCGGGTCACGCTTTTTTCGAAAGGTATCGACAAACTGGGGAATCCATCCTCTCCAGGACTCTTCCCCCTCCTCCAAGATCCACTCGGAGATAATCGCAATCGACTCCGGTGGTTGGTAAAAAAATCTGTTTAAGCATCCTTGAACAGCATGCACGGGATAACCGATCGCCGAAGCCACCTTTTGCAACGTTGAGATTTGAGGATCATGCCGGTCCGACTCCAATAGTTGAACTGACCGAAAAGAGATCCCCGCTTGCCTCGCCAAATTTCTCTGAGAAAGTCCTTTTATATTTCTTAAAAATGTTATTGATTTCATTATGCAAATTATAAACTGACTTAATATAATATGTCAATATAACATTGCGATGCGTAACGAGATACTAGTGTAGTGTCTCCAACACTTCTATACAGTACTGTTTCAGAAACTTCTTTAAACAAGGCGCCCGTGAATGAGCGACCGGAGCGTACTTCGTGGTACGTGAGGATCGCGAGTGAACGGGCAACGCCGTGTAAAGAAGTTTATGAGACAGTACACTAGCGGATCAGGCTACAGCCAGAGCCCTCACCCGCAGAGTCTTCGGTAGAATCATCCGTGCCATCGGTTCCGCTCGTCGTCGCCCCTTTGGTCGTAACGATCGTTGTCGTTGCATCGGTTCCGGCAGATATCGTCTGGCCGGCCGAGGAGCAGGAAAAGGTACCCAGAACAGTCTTCTCCTGAAAACCGCTTTGTGGGGGATCACACGGTTCAATGCTCGACCCTCCCGTAAAGGCACGGCTGATCTTTTCAACCGAGAGCGTATAATCAACCTCTGGAATTAAGCCATGGATGGAAAACCCCCCTTCGGGGGCATCACAGTTCGAATGGTCCCCCGTATAAAGTTGCCCTGAGACAAAACTGGTTGATTCAGCGAGAGGATTGTCGACCCGCCTCGCAACGACATTAACCCCCTGAAGCTCCGTTGTTTGATCTGCCTTGTAAACCGTCCCTTCCAGGGTGCAAAAACTTCGATCGAGATTCGACGACGGATAGAGGGAGGCGAGAGAGACAATATCATCATAGTGGGGAGTGCTCTGTGCCTCCCCGTCAATCAAAATGGGAAACATCGTCGGAATCCCGTCAAGTTCCGAGCCGTCCCCTGAAAGCGCCTTGAGGGCGGAGGAGAGATTCACCTGGGAGTGATCCAATCCAAGAAAATGCCCGATCTCATGAAAAATGACCCCCTTATAAGAATTGAGCGAGACCTCCGGGCTCTGACAATCATCAGTTGCGGAGGCCTCTTCAGGACAGTCAATAAAAATACCATTCAAGACCGCCTGTCCCTCAACGATCACCTGAATTCCATCGACCTCATCAAGGACACGGGGACCGGCAAAACCGAGCACACTCTTTTTTGCTCCCTGTCCCTGTATCAGATCGGTGATCGAGCCGTCCGTGTCAAAAATAACCGGACTCGCCCCCGATTTGGCAGAGCCCAGGACAAAAGGGGGATCTTCGCCGGAACAGCTCTCGGAGGGAGGACAATAGGTAAAGTGATCGTCCACATTAGAGGCGCTAACCGAACCAAGCCCCTCTCCCTCGACCACAGAGAAGTTAGCAACGGAGATGCCGTCAATCGTCACCTCCTGCCAGTCAGAAAAAAGACCGCGCAGGAGATCAAGCGCCTCTTCGTTGGAAAGGCGCCCCAGCCCCCCCTCATCCCCCGTCTCAGGATTATACCGGACCATCTGATCCTTCCAGACAATCGCCCTCCCTGTCTTCTCCGTATCAACCAGGATAGGCCCCGCCCCGTTCAAAAGGGAGGCAAGCAAGAAGAAAAAAAATAGTTTTTTAATCCTCCCCATGAGAAACCCTTCTCCTCAGATCTCTCAAAAGAGACTCCAGGTCGAGATCCCCTATCTCTCTTCTCAAATGAGCGAAGGGGGTCAGAACGACCTTAAGACCGTTTGAATCGGTCTGAATAACAAAACGCCCCTGTCCCAATCCAATCGCCGACGTAAAACCGTATTCGCTTTCGGGATATAAAAAGAGAAGGGCCTCTTCCCCCTCCTGACACCCCCCCTTCTGGCCTGCCCCGAATTGCTTGATCAGGACACTCTCTCCTTCTGCCACACCCCGAACAGGGTGGGTCACCTGAAACCGACACCAAAGGGAGGGGAAACCTCTCTGGTCAAGCTCTGGCGACGCCTCCAGGCATCTACCAACAAAAATCTTGTCCGACTGTTTAATAAGATTATCAAGGTTGAGAGGGATCGCTATCCCCCCAAAAACGGCGGAGGCCCACAATAATAGAATTATAACCCCCCGAAACATGGGGAGGATTTTACCGCTATTTGATAGAACTTTCACCTTGAAAAACATCGCCCCTCCAGTATGAGATGGAACCATGAACAGGCGATGGCTCTATCTATTTATAGTGCCTTTTTTTCTCCTTATTCTCTTTGCTGTTGCTAGGAAAATTCCGGCCCCTGCCGATTCAGAAATCTCCCAGGTGGACGCCCCGATCTTGGGGCGAACCCTTCACCATATTGAACGAAATTATGTCGATCACGACCTCATCAGCCCGCTCAAACTGCTCGACAGCGCCTTAAAAGAGCTTGAAATCACAATTTCCCCGTTTCTAGCACGTGTCGAAGAGAGTGGAATTTTTCTCAAATACGCCAACAAAAGCGGCAAGATTCCAGTCCCCTCCCCACTTTCCATGGACGATCTCCATCTCCTGCTTCGGAAAACCTTGGGCTTTCTGAATGTCAACTACAAGGGGCAGTTAACACTGAAGGAGATTGAATATGCCGCCGCCCGGGGGCTCACCAATGGACTCGACGTCCACTCCACCTTCCTTCCCCCAAAGATGTATCAGGAATTCAGAATCAGCACGAAGGGAAGGTTTGGCGGATTGGGGATCGTTATCGGTATTCGGGAAGGGCATCTGACCGTCATTTCCCCCCTCGAGGATACTCCCGCCTGGAAGGGCGGCATTCAGGCCTCCGACAGGATTATCCAGATCAACGAAGAGCCAACAATCAACATGTCACTGACCGAAGCGGTTGAGAAATTGCGGGGACCGATCGGAAGCAAGGTGACCATCCTTGTGGAACGGACCGGGCAGGCGACCCCACAAAAGTTTACGCTGAAAAGAGACCTGATCGAAATCCATTCAGTCGCCGGCCGCTTTATCAAGGAGGGGGATGTTGGGCTGATGAAGATAAAAAATTTTCAGGAAGATACGGTCCCCTCTTTTGAGCGCCTGCTTCACAAAATGCAAAAGGAAAACCCGACAATGAAGGGACTCATCCTCGACCTGCGCAACAACCCGGGAGGCCTTTTGGATCAGGCCGTTGAGCTTGCGGACCGTTTTCTCTCCCACGGAACTATCGTCAAGACCGTGGGGCCTGAGATCAGTGAGAATGAAGAGGCTGAGGAAGGGGATATGGCCGAAAAGATTCCCTTGGTGGTCCTGGTCAATGAAGGCAGTGCCTCCGCCTCCGAGATTATCGCCGGGACCTTTCAAAATAATGATCGTGCCCTGACTCTCGGGGCTCGAACCTTCGGCAAGGGGACTGTACAAACCATCTACGACCTCCGGGATGACTCAGCGCTGAAACTGACAATCGCCAAATATCTTACGGCAGGCGATCGTGAGGTTCAATCGATCGGCATCCTCCCTGATATCGAGCTTTTGCCAGTTGTTGTTGGTAAGGAACAAATCAACTACTACGAGGACCCCGTCAAACGCGAAGGGGAACGGACCGATTTTCCAATGGCGAGTCTCCGGCTCCGCTATCTAAAGCCCGTCAAGGAGAAGAAAGAGACCGACGATGACGAGTCCTACAAGATCGGTCTGGAGGAAGACTTCCCGATTCTGCTTGCTCAAGAGCTGTTGCAACTTCCACAGGAAGTCACAGCGCTAAAGTCATCCTGGCTTCAAAAAGTCTCCCCCCTTGTTAACAACCTGCGCCAGCAGCAGTTGTCCCTCATTGAAGAGGCCCTTCAGACAAGAAAAATTGACTGGGGATTATCTGAGGCAAAAGGGGATCCCTCCTTAAGTGCTAAAATAAACCTCAAAGACAAAGACGGGATTGAAAAGAAATCCTTTCGACCAGGTGATGAAGGACGTTTAGTGATGACTGTCGAGAATAAGGGGGACGGCACTTTTTACCAGTTAGGGACCGTCAGCGAATCGGAGGATCCGCTTTTTGATGGGCTGGAATTCCTCTTTGGACGCCTGGCGCCAGGTGAGCAAAAACAGTGGGAGGTCCCTATCAAAATCCCCGAGTCCTCCCTACCACGCAGCGAACCGATCCATTTCCGCTTTGAAGAAGGTTATGGGCGCGTCCCCAAATCGATTGCCCTCAACCTCCATATTGAGGAGATTCCCCATCCGATATTTGCCTATCAGTATGAAATCCGGGACGGTAATCTTCCGGGTACCCAGGGAAACCGGAACGGCCGCCCCGATCCGGGAGAGACCGTTGCGATCCGTCTGCAAATACAAAATCTCGGGGAAGGTAAAAGTATAGAACCTGTCGTTAACATCAAAAATCTCGGCGGCACTGAGGTTTTTATCGAGAAGGGGCGCGCCCTCTTAAAGACGCTCGCTCCTCACAAGAGAGACGAAGCCACTCTGATGATCCATATTGCCAGGAAGTTCAACGAGAAAAACCCGAAAGTCTCGCTCGCCCTCTCCGTTTCAGACAAGTTCCAGTCTCACGAGCTGGAGGACCGGCTTAAATTCCCACTCACACCCAAAGAGGCATTAGTTCCTTCCACCGGAGAATGGCAGATCCCTCCCCTCTTGGGCATCTCTTCCATGCCACTCCGCGTTGAAAAAAAATCGTATCTCCTCGAGGGACTTGCCTCTGATGATAAGAAGGTTCAACACTTCTTTGTGTTTGTGGGAGCGACCAAAGAAATTTATCTTTCCCCCCTTCAACAAGACCCCCATTCCTTTCCTTTCAAAACGAAACTTAAACTCAAGGAGGGGATGAATGTGATCACCGCCGTCGCCCAGGATGACAGGGAGTTGACGACAAGACGTCGATGGATCGTCTGGCGAGATTAAAAAGGGCGTGTCAATATGCCAAGAAAAAACATTGTCACCCTCGGTGTTTTTGACGGTATTCACCGAGGGCACCAGCACCTCTTACAGACCGTTATCAATAGAGCCAAAAGGAGAGGGGCCGTTCCGGTTGTCTATACCTTTAATCCCCACCCGGCACACATCCTCGTGCCGAAAGCCTGCCCCCCCATGATTATGACGATGAGGCAAAGACTGGACTTCCTAAAAAAGCTTGGGATCAAAAAGGTTGTTGTTCAAAAATTCACGCGGCGATTCGCCCGACTTTCACCGGAGTCCTTCTTCGAGAAGATCCTTCAAAAAAAACTGCGAGCAAGCGAGATCGTGATTGGTTATAATTTCACGTTTGGTTATCATCGGAGGGGTACCGCCGAACTCCTGGAAAAAATGGGAGAGGAAAGAGGTGTAACAGTAACAGTGGCCCCCCCTTTTCTTTTTGGAGAGACGCTTGTTTCAAGCACACGGATCCGAGAGTTTCTTCGCGACAGCAAAATTGGAGAGGCCTCTGATCTTCTGGGACACCCCTACGCCCTCACCGGGACAGTTGTTCGGGGGCGCGGAATCGGAGGCAAGGTGCTAAATCTTCATACGGCCAACTTAAAGCCGGAGAATGACTCGATACTGCCAATCGGCGTTTATGCGACCCGAACGACGATCAACGAAAAAAAGTTTGACAGTGTTACTAATATCGGACCCAATCCGACCTTTGGGGAGGGACCGGTCTCACTTGAGACGCATCTGTTCCATTTTTCAAAAAATATCGTGGGCAAGAAGATTCAGGTGGAGTTTATCAAAAAGATCCGGGAGGAGATCCGCTTCCCAAACCCGCGGGAATTGATGGCACAAATACAGAAAGATATACAGACCGCAAAACAATGCCTCCAAAAAAATCGACATGGAAAATAGCAGGGGTCATCGGCGATCCGATTGACCACTCCCTCTCCCCGCATTTCCAGAATGCCCTCTTCACTTCATGCGGCCTTAAGGTCTTGTACCTCCCCTTTCTTGTAAAACCGGAACATCTTGGAAAGTTTCTGAAACAGGCAAAAGAGAGCCGCTTTCTTGGCTTAAATATCACTATTCCCCACAAGGAAACGATCTTAAAGTACCTTGACCAAATCGATGAGACGGCTCTCAAAATCGGGGCGGTCAATACGGTGGTCTTTCGACGAGGCCTCTTGGTCGGTTACAACACAGATGCCCCCGGCTATGTTCAATCTCTCAAAAACGAAACAGGTTTTGTCCCCAAAAACAAAACGGTGCTCCTCCTTGGGGCCGGTGGAGCAGCAAGAGCCATTCTGTATATCCTTGCGCAACAAGGGGCCTATCAAATTTATCTGGCGAACAGAACCGTCTCAAAGGCCGTTTTACTTGCCAAACGGTTTAAACGCTTTTTTCCAAAAACAGCCATGGAGCCTCTTCCTCTCACAAGCCATTCCTTGTCGAAGATCCTCCCCTCCGTTGATCTCCTCGTCAATGCCACCTCCATCGGCATGGGAGGAACCCAAGGGACAAAAATACCTCTGGAGAGGCTCCCCCATCGGTCTGTTATTTCCGACCTTGTCTACCGACCTATACTGACGCCGCTGCTTTCCCAGGCAAAAAGGAGGGGGCTCAAAATTCACCCGGGATGGGGCCTCCTGCTATCCCAGGGTGCCTTAAGCTTTGAGCTCTGGACAGGCATCGTCCCAAGGCTTGATATCATGAAAAAAGCGCTTCTTGACGCCTTAGTCCTTCGATTCATAAATTCGGCGCCGAATTTATTTACTCAGGACTAGTGCTGAGCGAGTAATTTTGTTGATTTTTTTGGCTTTGTATATACGTCATAGTAATTACGAGTCGAAGTACTTAGGCGAAGCTTCATTAGAAGGAGCTCACCATGACCCACATAGATAAAAAATCCGGTTTCTCGTTGATCGAACTAATGGTCGTTGTTGCCCTCCTCTCGGTCGCAGCGGCCCTGCTTGTTCCCCGCTTCATGAAACACCAGCAGGAGATAAAAACCGAAGAGGCGGGCCAACCGTCAAAATAACAGCTGTAACTGAGTTTCTTTTCACCCCTCTTCTTGTAAAAGGGGGGGGGTGAAAATTAAAAAATATGTTTAATATCATAAGGATACATTTAACGCCTTGCGTTGTCCTAGAACAAAAAAAATGGCCCCCCGATTGCAACCTTGGCATTCATGATGGCGACCGAGGGAAATAAGAGCAGAGATTCGGAACCCCTCAAAAAGATTATCGTGGTCGACGACAATGAGGTGCTTTTGCGGGCATGGTCAAGACTTCTCGAGAATCATCGTTGCGACTGCTACACGACCACCGATCCACAAACGGCGCTTGATCTGATAGAGCTCGAAAAGGTGCAAGTACTGATCACGGATATTGTCATGCCTGAAATGGATGGTTTCGAACTGATCCGGAAGGCGGAACAGTTAAACCCGGATATTCGCATTATTTTGACAACCGGTTATCCCTGTGATTTCAGCCGGATTCGGCTCAATATGGATACGCCCAATATCCATGTCCTTCTCAAACCATATAACGATATCCGTGAGATCCGAAAGTTTGTCGATCGTGTCATCGAGGACGACGACACACTCGATACGGAGGATTCGTTCAAGAATCCGGATGATATCCAGATCCATCTCTGGAATCTATAGAACTTGTAACCCCGCGAACTTAACCATCAAGGTCTTCACCCGCCCATCCTGAAAATAGACCGTTACCTTTTGCTGCTCCCCCCTCCCCTCCTTCTTTTTGACAACACCAAGACCAAACGCGGGATGACGGACGCTCATACCGATTTTCATAAGAGAGGACTCATCCAGGAGCTGGGAATAGTCTTCCTCAAAAAAAATCTGTGAATCGACACGGACCGGTCGAGCCGGCTCTTCTGCTGCAGCCTTCTCAAGGAATTCGGATGGCACCTCATCTAAAAAACGGGAGGGGAGATTGAATTGATCTCCTCCAAACAGACGCCGTTTCAGCGCCTGTGTAAAATATATTTTTTCCTTTGCCCGCGTAATCCCGACATAGCAAAGCCGCCTTTCCTCCTCCAGATCTTCCGTCTCTTCGAGGGAACGACTATGAGGGAAAAGCCCCTCCTCCATTCCAACCAGAAAGATCACCGGAAATTCGAGCCCCTTGGAGAGGTGGAGCGTCATCAGGGGAACAGCTCCCTGAGAAGAATCATAGCGATCGGTCTCTTGAACAAGTGCCACCTGTTCCATGAACTCGGAGAGCGTCCCTCCATGGGATCTCTGAAAATCTTCCAGTACGTTGAGCAACTCCTGCAGGTTTTCAAGACGCCCCTCCGCCTCAACCGTCCCCTGTTTTTCCAGATCTTCCACAAGTCCCGACTCCTCCATCACCCTCTTGGCAAAAACAGCCACCTTTTCCTTGCCCAGAAACCCCTCCCACTGTTCAAAAAGCTTTCTGAATTTTTTCAAGCTCTCCTTTTGGGCCGACGGGAGCTTGGGAACCTGGTCCAAGGAGAAAAGCGTCTCATAAAGTGAAATTTCCCTCTGGACCGCAAACGCTTCGAGGACAGCAACCGTCTTCTTTCCAATACCGCGGGCCGGGGTATTGATAATCCGTTTAAGGCTCAAATTGTCTCTCGAATTCACCAGCAGTCGGAGATAGGCAAGGGTATCCTTGACTTCCGCGCGGTCGTAAAAACGAACTCCCCCAAAAATTGTGTAGGGGAGCTTGAGTCGCCGCAGTTCTTCTTCAAAGGTTCGTGACTGGGCATTCGTCCGATAGAATATGGCGAACTCCGACAGCCTTCTCTTCCCTTCGCGACAGAGCCGCTCAATCTCAGAAACAACGTAGCGGGCCTCATCTTTTTCATCCTGCGCCACATAGTGTGTGGCTCCCTCTCCCTCGGCGTTTTCAGTCCAGAGAGTTTTTTCTTTTCTGGCCAGATTGTTTGAGGCAACCCCGGAGGCAATCTTCAATATTTTTTGGGTCGACCGATAGTTCTGCTCAAGACGGATCACCTTGGCCCCGGAAAAATCTTTTTCAAAGGAAAGAATATTGTTAATATCTGCCCCACGCCAGGCGTAGATCGATTGGTCATCGTCCCCCACAACACACAAATTTCCGCTCTTGGCTGAAAGGAGGCGAATCAAGCGGTACTGCGCCTGATTGGTATCCTGATACTCATCCACAAGAATATATCGAAAGAGGTCCTGATAATAACTCAAAACTGACGGGTTTTGTTCAAAGAGCTCCACCGTCTTCATGAGGAGATCCCCAAAATCCATTGCATTGTTCTGCCGAAGCTTCTGCTGATACATTTGATAAATCTCCGCACGTCGCCTTTCGAGATAATCCGCCGAAAGCCCAATCGCCTTGTCGGGGCCGATCAGCTGGTTTTTCCAGTGGTCAATCCGAGAGAGAACACCGCGTGGCTGGAAGGCCCTTTCCTGGATCTGCAATTCCTCAAGGCAGTCCTTGACCATGTCAATTTGGTCGGCGTCATCGTAGATAACGAAATCCTTTGTGAATCCCAGTTTTTCAGCACTCTTCCTTAACATCTTGACACAGCTTGAATGAAACGTACTGATCCAGAGCTCGGTCTTTTTCCCCAGCAACGCCTGAACGCGATTTTTCATCTCCTCAGCCGCCTTATTGGTAAAGGTGACCGCGAGGATGTTCCAAGGCTGGACCTTTCGTTCTTGAATCAGGTGGAGGATCCGGTGCGTGATAACACGGGTCTTGCCGCTCCCCGCGCCGGCCAGAATAAGCAACGGCCCCTCTCCATGCTGGACCGCCTTCATCTGTTCGAAATTCAATTGCACAAAAGGGTCTCCTAGACAGATCGCTCCCCATATGACAAGAAGAAGATAATAAAATTGCCTTTTTAAATAATGCATTGAGTCAACCGAAGGAGGAACCGTGCCGATTCAGCAAACAACACCGGATAAAGCAAAGGAAATGCTCGATAAGGACCCCGAAGCGATTTACGTCGATGTCCGCTCCATCCCCGAGTTCACACAAGGACACCCGATCCGGGCGGTCAATATCCCGCTGCTTCATATGACAGGCGGCCAGATGGCCCCGAACGCTGAGTTTCCAAAAGTCGCCTCTGCCGTACTCCCCAAGGACAAGAGATTGCTGGTCGGTTGCAAGATGGGCGGGCGTTCACAAAAGGCGTGCGAGATCCTGGACCGTCTCGGTTTTACCAACCTCTATAACGTGCATGGCGGTTTTGGCGGAGCACCGGATCAGCTCGGTTGGAACGATTTGGGGTTGCCGGTCAGCACAGAAAACGGAGACGGCGTGAGCTATGAGTCTCTTTCCAAGAAGGCATTGAAATAGTCGATGCCTGCTATCGAATCCACTTCCCAAACCGCTGCCAGCGGAGACGGCCTGCCTCAAAGTCGAGTGAAAGCCAGATGAACATCGCCTTTCCCTTCACATTTTCGATGGGAACAAAGCCCCACTCGCGGGAATCCGAGGAATTGTCCCGATTATCCCCCATCACAAAAAGATGGTTCGGTGGGACCGTCAAAGTCCGATCGTCATAGGAGGGACTCGCTTCGTACTGAACGAGATAATGATGGCTTCCGTTGTTTTCCAAATAATAATTATAATCATCCCATCCCGGATGGTAGGGAATCGTCTCTATCCCTGACTCGGAAGCCGTGGCGTCGGGAACAACCTGAAGCAGTGAGGTATGCGGATTTTGTCCGGGCTTTATCGAAATCGCCTGTCGTTCCAGCTCCTGGCCATTGACAAAAACATTCTCCCCATCCATTCGAATCTGATCACCCGGAAGACCAACAACCCGCTTGATAAAATCTTTGCTCTCATCAATGGGGTAAATAAAGACAATCGCCTCCCCCCTTTCCGGGCTCTTGAAGTGAACAAGCTTTTTCTTGGTAAAGGGGATCCGGAGACCATAGACGAATTTGTTGACAAAAAGATGGTCTCCTACAAGCAGGGTTGGAATCATCGACCCGGATGGGATTTTGAACGCCTCGACCCCGAAAGAGCGGATAAAGAAAGCGATCAGAAGCGCCACGAGGAGGGATTCCGTGTATTCCCTCCATTTCGATTTCTTCTTCGGAATTTCTAGTTTAGCGGGTAAATCGGATTCCATTTTCAGTCAACCTTTAACACGTTGAAAAACGCCTCCGGTGGAATTTCCACACTCCCGACCTGTTTCATCCTTTTCTTACCGGCTTTTTGTTTCTCAAGCAACTTTCTCTTTCGGGTGATGTCGCCGCCGTAGCACTTGGCGGTGACATTTTTCCGGAGCGCACTGACACTCTCCCGGGCAATGATCCGGCTCCCGATTGCAGCCTGAATAGCGACTTCATACATCTGGCGAGGAATCTCTTTGCGCAATTTTTCGGCGATTTCCCGCCCCCGTTGATAGGCATTTTCGCGGTGGAGGATGATTGACAGGGCATCGACCATCTCTCCGTTCACGAGGATATTGAGGAGAATCAAATCGGAGGGGCGCCACTCCAGAATCTCATAATCAAAAGAGGCATAGCCTTGCGTGATCGATTTGAGACGGTCATAAAAATCGAACATGATTTCCATAAACGGAATCTCATAAACAAGAAGCACACGTTCCGGGCTCAAGTAGGTCATTTCAGTTTGTACCCCACGCCGGTCGACGCAAAGCTTGATAACGTTTCCCAAATATTCCGTGGGGAGCTGGATCTTGGCCCGAATGAACGGCTCCTGAATTTCGGCAATCTCCTGCTCCGGCGGAAGATCCTGAGGATTGTCGACCTCCAGCTGTTCCCCCCTGATTGTTTTCACACGAAAGGCAACGGTCGGGGCCGTGGTCACCAGAGCAAGCGAGTATTCGCGCCGAAGCCGCTCCCGGATAATATCCATATGCAGGAGGCCTAAAAATCCCAGCCTGAACCCAAACCCAAGCGCCTTCGAGGTTTCCGCTTCATAATGAAACGAGGCGTCGTTCAAATTCAGTTTTTCCAGCGCCATTTTGAGGGCCTCGTACTGAACTGTTTCGACCGGGTAAAATCCGGCAAAGACCACCGGCTTGACCTCCTTGAACCCGGGGAGGGGAGTGGAAGCCGGTCGGGAAGGCTCGGTGATCGTATCCCCGATCTTTGTTTCATGAACTGATTTGATCGTTGCCGTAAAAAAACCGACCTCTCCGGTTTCAAGCGCCTTGATCATTGTCGGGTGCGGCGAAAAAACGCCAAGCGTCTGTATCTCATAATCCCGCTCTGTTGCTATAAAACGGATCTTCATCCCGGGCGTCAACCGGCCGTCCACGACGCGAACAAGCACAACGACCCCCAGGTATTGGTCAAACCAGCTGTCAAAGAGGAGTGCCCGCAACGGTCCTTCCGGATTCCCCTTCGGAGGAGGGATTTTTTTTAAAATGCCCTCGAGGATCTCTGAGATGCCTGTGCCCGATTTTGCAGAGGCAAGGATCGCCTCCTTGGCGGAAATCCCCACAATCTCCTCGATCTGTCTCTTGACCTTCTCCGGGTTGGCAGTTGGGAGATCCATTTTATTGATAACCGGAAGAAGCTCTAGATTATTATCTGCCGCCAAATACGCATTCGCCAAGGTCTGCGCCTCGACCCCTTGAGCGGCATCAACAACCAAGAGGGCCCCCTCACAAGCGGCAAGGGACCGGGAGACCTCATAATGGAAATCAACATGCCCCGGCGTGTCGATCAAATTGAGCAGATAATCTTTTCCATCCTTCGCACGGTAGTGCAAACGAACGGTCTGGGCCTTGATCGTAATTCCGCGCTCCCGCTCAAGCTCCATCTTGTCCAAGAATTGATCTTTCTTTTCACGATCGGAAATCGCCCCGGTCAATTCAAGAATCCTGTCGGCAAGTGTCGACTTTCCATGGTCGACGTGGGCAATAATGGAGAAATTGCGGATAAGCTCTAAGGTCACATTGGAGACTTCCCATTAGTCCATGGGAATTGATCAAGAAAACTGATCTGGCCGGGAAGGGTCTGATTGTTCTTTTCAAGAACCAGATCGATTCCCTGGCGAATATATTCCGCAATCGGAACCTTCGTCTTCACATGGAGAAGCTTGAGCTTCTCATTCTGTTCCGGAGTGATATAGATCGTCGTGGTTACTTTCTTACGCGGCATCTTTAAATCCTCGAGGAGACAATCAGCGCATCCGTCTTTTCCTTGCCTTTGAATTTCTGGAGGAAACCCTGTGCCTCCTCCTTGGTCACAAAACGTCCAATACGAACGCGGTACCAGGTCCCCTTTTTGGGGACCTCCGCGACCATCATAAAGCTCGAATATCCCTTTCCTTTCCATTGGGCAACCGCCTTCATCGCCTCATCGGCAGCACGGTAGGATCCAACCTGGATCGAAAACTGCCCAACCTCCTCCTGTTTGGCCGGTTCAATCACCCTGGGCCTCTCCGGAGTCGGCATGACAATCGGCTCAACCTTTTCCGGTTTTTCCGGGGCCGGGACGATAATCGGCACAGTCCTCTCATCCGTCATTTCACGAATCTTGTTTTCATACTCCTGAGCCGTCATTCCTGACGGCTTGACCCGAACCGCCCCCCTTTCCTTTTTGGCATCATCAAGGAGCTCCCGGGGGAAGGTATAATCAACCTTCTTTTCGCTATTTTCTCCGGAGGCAGATAACTGTTTTTCCTGGGAGGTCTTGGCAATTTCCCGATTTCCTCCAATGAGGTCGGGACCGTAGCGAGCCCCAAGGTAGAAAACGAAGAAGAGGGTGACCAGTTCAATCAGGATGAGCGTTACAAACTGCCCAAACGTAAATTTGCAAAAATAATCCTCGAGGTCTTTGGAAAACTCAGTCATGTCTCATCTCGGAGGGAGCTGAAACTCCCATTAATTTCAAGCCGTTCGCGATGGTTCGCTTGAGAATGCGGCATAAATACAGTTTCACGCGTGTGGTGTCAATATCGCTTCCGACAACCTGATACCGGAAGTCGAGCTTCGCTTTGGCGTAATAGGCCTGAAAGGCCTGGGACAGTTCCAGAAGATAGAAAGGAATTCGATGGGGTTCCAGAAGAGAGGCGGCACGAGAGACTTCGTCTGGAAATTTGTGGAGAAGTCGTATCAGTTCTATCTCTTCCGGAAGATCAAGGTGGGAGAGATCAAGATCTGCGGGAATCTTCCCGATCCCCTTCTCCTCTGCCTTTCGGAAGAGACTGGCAAGCCGGGCATGGGCATACTGAACATAATAAACGGGATTTTCCTGGCTCTCTTTTTTGGCGAGATCAAGATCGAAGTCTAGATGGGATTCGGCAGCCCTCATGAGAAGGAAAAATCGGAAGGCGTCTCTGCCAACTTCTTCCAAGACCTCTTCCGCCGTCACAAAAGTACCGCCCCTCTTGGACATCTTCACCGCCTCGTTCCCTCGCTTGATTCGAACATACTGATAAAGAACGACCTCAATCTTCGTCGCATCATACCCCAGACTCTGTAAGGCCGCCTTGATGCGTGGCACATGACCATGATGATTAGAGCCCCAAATGTCGATGATTCGGTCGTAACCACGCCCATACTTGCCAGTATGGTAGGCAATATCATTGGCAAAATAGGTAGGCCGCCCATCCGAACGGACCAGAACGCACTCACGATCCTCAAGAAATTCGTCCTGCGTCGCAAGCCACAACGCCCCCTCCTTCTCAACAGTGACCCCTTTTTTCTTGAGATCCTGAAGAATGTTCCCCGTTTTCTCTGAAAGAACCTCCTTTTCATGAACCCAGGAATCAAACTCGATCCCCATCCCGTCACAGGTCCGTCGGATCTCTTGCAAAAGAAGCTCTATCCCGAGTTTCCCCAAAAGGCCGGCTGCCTCCGTCTCTTTTTTCTCCTGAATTAACCGATCGACGGCAGTGCCAATACTTTTTTTTGCCTCATGAGCCAGTTGATCAACATGAACTCCCTGGTATTGCTGTTCACCCAAGGAGACTCCCCACCCGGCCGTTAAAATGCTGGCGCCGAGCTTGTCAATCTGCCCTCCCACATCGTTGACATAGTATTCGCGAGTCACCTGATAGCCGGTCGCTTCGAACAGTGAGGCAATCGCATCCCCTAGCGGCCCTCCACGAGCGTTCCCAATATGAACCGGCCCTGTCGGGTTCGCACTCACAAATTCGACAAGAACCTTTTGTCCCTTCCCCACCTCCGAACAGCCAAACGAATCCCCTCGAGACTCGATCTCTTTTAGTGAATCCCGCCAGGCGTTCTTGAAAAAGGTGAAGTTGATAAATCCGGGGCCGGCCACCTCAACCTTTTCGAGAAGATTCCATCCTTTCGCACGAATCATGGCAACAAGTTCGTCCGCAACCGCCTTGGGATTCTTCTTTTCCTGTTTTCCTAAAAGAAGGGCGAGGTTAGTGGACAGTTCGCCATGCTCTTTGACTTTCGGACTCTCAATCTCAAAAGGGAGCGATGTTTTTGGAAAAACATCTTGAAGAAACCGGCGAAGCTTCTCTCTCATTATTTTACCCGCTTGAACGACCCAAACGGCTTGAGTCTTTTCTTAACCGACGGATCCGTAATAACAAAGGTCTTCCTTTCACCGGAATGAAGATACTTTCGGATGACCCGTTCAAGATCCTCACGGGTGAGAACGCTTATTTTGTGCTGAAACTCTTCGAGGTAGTTCTCCGGATATCCCAGAAGATCAAGTCGGGCGAGATCCTTGACGAGCTGAAACGACGTTTCATAACTGAAAAAGAAGGAACGAAGAATCGAGCTCTTGGCACGATCCAGCTCCTCTTCGGTAATCTCCGGCCTTTGTACAAATTGTGTCAGCATCTCATCAAGTAATTGCAATACCTCACCTGTCTGTTCTGCTGCCGTCTGTGTCGCAACGTAGAACATTCCAGGCTCCTTCTCAAAGGTCCATTCGGACCAGATGCCATACGCCTTCCCCTCCTTGACACGAACTCTGTCCCCTAAGCGCGAACTGAGACTCCCACTTCCCCCAAGGATATAATTCATGACCATCAGGGCAAAACGATCGGGATCGCTTCGATCCGTTCCCAGATGACCGGTGAGAATTGTCGATTGGGTCAGTCCTTTTTGAACCAGAAGCCAATTTTCCTTTTTAAACTTTTTTTCAACCGGTGGACAGGAAGGAAGCGGAGAAGAAACGGGCTTCCAGCCTGCCGTTTGCATTTTTAAAATTCGGGTCAATTCCAACTTCGAAAAATCGCCGCTGGCCGCTACAATCATTCTGTCAGGACCTATCAACTCACGATGAGTGCGGATCAGATCGTCACGGCGAATCTTTTTAAGAGACCGAACCGTTGGGCGCCGTCCGAACGGATTTTTGGACCCGTAGATTATTTTCGGAAAACGGCGAAAGGCCATCCCCATGGGCTTTTCCGCCTCCCGAGACAACGCCTCAATTTTTCTCTTTCGGACGGTTTCCACTTCCTGGGATTCGAAGGCAGGTTCCCTTAACAATTCAAAAAGGATGGCCAATCCGTTCTCCAAGTCCTTGCTCAGGAGCTTAAGGGAGATCTGGGCAAACTCCTTTTCAGTCCCCATCTCGAGACTTGCCCCCATGAATTCGAGCCGCTCCTCTATCTCTTTGGACCTGTTTTTAAGACTACCACTGGCCCGAAGCGCCCCATAAGTCAGTGAGACCAGCCCTTCCTTTCCAGCGGGATCTCCCAAACTCCCTCCCCTCACATAAATCTGGATCTCAGCGGTCGGCAGCGTCGCATCGGTCATGATAAACAACTTCATCCCGGAAGGAAGGGTCTCTCTTTCGGGTTTCGGAGGGACGAAGAAAGGAGTTTCAGCAGAGAGATTGGCGGAAAAAAGAAAAAGAAGAATGAGGGAAAGTTGTTTTATCATCTCATGATCCCCACAATGCGTGGCGGGCTACAAAGATATTTTTGACTCACACGAACAATTTCCTCACGAGTGATCCCCTGAATAACATCCGTGTAGGTTTTGAGATATTGCCAGTCACCAGCGGCAATCTCAAAAAAAGAGAGCCGCCAGGCAAGATCCTCATTGGTCTTCAGACCCCAGACCATTTCGACAAGCAGCCGGTTAATCGCCCGCTGGACCTCCTGCTCTGTCGGCCCCGTCGCACAAAAATTTTTCATCGCTTCATCAAAGAGTTGCAACGCCTTTTCGGGAGAGGTTCCCGTCAGCGGCTCAATCTCCACAAAGAAAAGATTCGGCCCACGATTCCCCGGAAACTGGGTTGATGCCTCTACCTCAGAGGCCACTTTCTCATCCAAGATCAGGGATCGATAAAGGCGTGATCCCCTCCCCTCTCCCAAGATCTGATGGATCAGATCAAACACATAATCATCACGATCGGGCAGTGGGGGCTTCAAGTAACCGATCTGTATCCGCGATCCGTTCCCTCCCTCCACTTCAAAAGAGAGACCCTTTTCAAAGGCATGCTTTTTAAACACGGTCTCTTTCTGCAATGGCCTTGATGGAATCTTGCCGAAGGTCTCTTGAAGGATCTTTTTTGCCTCTTCAAGGGAGAACTTTCCAACGATGACACCCACCGCGTTGGCAGGATGATAGTGACTCTCCCAAAAGGAGCGAAGATCGTCCAGAGTAATCCTCTTTAAATCCTCGGGATAACCAAGGACAGGCCACTCAAACGGGGTATCGGCAAATGCCTTTTCGACAAATTCCTCCGCCAGTCTCCCATGAGGATTGTTATCAACCCTCATCCGGCGTTCCTCCAGGATGACATTCCTCTCTCGATCAAAATCACGAAAGACCGGATGAAATATTCTTTGCGATTCGATCTCCGCCCAAAACCGAAGTTTGTCCGACGGGAAACTGACCATGTAGCTGGTCATGTCCCGAGAGGTGGTTGCATTGAATTCCTTTCCCCCCTCTCTTTCAATCAACTGGACAAGCCCCTTCTCATCCAAACTCTCGGTTCCCTTAAACGCCATATGCTCCACGAAATGGGCAAGACCTGTCTTTCCTTTCTCCTCATCCATTCCACCGACACGAAAGCGGATATAGGAGGTGAAAATCGGAGCCTCCCCCCTTGGCAGAAGCAAAAATTTCATTCCATTCCGAAGTTCGAATTCAACCACCCGATCGAGATCGGTGGCAGAAAATGAAGAAAGGCTGATGAGACAAAAAATGGCAATGAAAACAGACCGGATCTGCATGAGAATCAATATCTTTAATGATTTGTTTCTGATTCTTCAAGGAAAGACAGGGACCTATTTTATATTAAATTATATATAATTATAATTCTCTTGACATATTTTATTCATTTTATAGCCTAATTTTACCTAGTCATAGCGATCCAAGGCTATTTCGAAGGTCTTAAGACTCCCTTTCGGGGGAAAAGGAGGCTTCAAGTGACCCAAAAAGAGCGCTGGCTTCGTGACCTCTGTATTGAGATTGCCATCGGCAACATCGGCGGTGATCGCTTTAACGATCTCCTCATGAAGACAGGCATTCTTTTGGACGAACGTGAGTGGGATACTGCCAACAAAATCCTGGGTCAGTCTGAGATTCTCATGAATCTCGTTGATACACCTCCTCCCCCCTGCTAAAAGCACCATCCGGTGAAAACGAGTCCCGCTAAAAATCAGGAACCCTTTTCCTTTGAAGAAGCGGTTTTTAAGGCGAGGGAGGCACTGCTTTCGGATCAATCCCCTAAAGGATACTGGTGGTACACCCTTGAGGCGAATGAGACGATTGGGGCCGGCTTCATCCAGCTGATGCATTTTTTAGGTGATGTCGATGCCGAGGTCGAAAAGGGTCTCGCCAGAAGAATTCTATCGGAACAGCGGCAAGACGGCTCTTGGGCCATTTTTTACGGAGGGCCAGCGGATCTTTCGACATCGATTGAATGCTATTTTGCCCTCCGTCTTGCCGGCCATTCTCCGGATGAGCCGGCGCTGGAACGTACAAGACTGTTTATTCTCTCTCACGGTGGGCTTGAGAGGGTTCGGGTTTTCACCAAAATTCATCTGGCGCTTTTTGGGTTGATTACATGGGCGAAGTGCCCCTCAATGCCGCTCTGGTTTATCCACCTGCCCCACTGGCTTGGAATTTCAATCTATGAATTCTCCAGTTGGGCAAGGGCATCGATTGTACCACTGTTAATTATCCTGGATCGAAAACCAGTCAGGCCTCTTTCTTTTGATCTGAAGGAGCTTAAAGTATCCCCTCCCTTACTCTCTCCCCTTAAAATAAGGGGAGGGATGGGGAGGGGATATCAGTTTCCATGGAGGAACTTTTTCCTTCTTTTAGACAAAATCTTCAAAGCTACGGAAAAACTTCCTTTTCATCCCGGTAAACAACATTTTCTAAAGAAATGTGAGGAATGGATCAGACGTCATATCGAAAGGACGGAAGATATCTACCCCGCAATGGCCTATGCCGCCTTGGCCATGAAGGCGCTTGGGTATCCCAATAGTGATCCAACAATCCAGAAGGCGTTAGCAGGCCTTAGACGATTTCAACAAAGTCACCGGGGCACTGACTTACCGATGGTAAGTGATAAGTCGGTAGGGGGCGGAGCCCCCTCCGAGTATCTTATCCATCAACAGTGTTGCATCTCCCCCCTATGGGATACCCCCTGGGCCTGTCATGCCCTCTTGGAATCGGGCCTTCCGGCCGACGACCCCCATCTGAAAAGGGCCGCAAAATTTCTCATTTCAAAACAGATTGTGGACTTTCATGGCGACTGGTCCCTCAAAAACAGCAGCGCCAAACCAGGTGGTTGGGCGTTTGAGTTTCAAAATGACTATTTTCCCGATGTCGACGACACGATTGAAATCCTCCGCTTCATGAAAAGGGTCGATCTGCCGGTATCAGAGAAGAAGGGGACAATCGATCGGGGGCTTGAATGGCTCCTCTCCATGCAATCAAAAAACGGTGGTTGGGCCGCATTTGACAAGAACAATCTTTCTACCTGGGTCAACAAGATTCCATTCTCCGATCACGGGGCCTGCCTCGACCCGCCAACCCCGGATATCACGGGTCGAATGATTGAATTGTTGGTCTTGTTTAATTATTCAAAGGAGGATCCAGTCATCCAAAACAGCTTGAATTTTTTGTTTAAAACCCAGGAACCGAATGGATCCTGGAGGGGGCGATGGGGGGTCAATTACCTTTACGGAACCTGGTGTGTCGTTCAGGGACTCGCCATGATCCACGATGAAAAAACAGGGCTCGCGATTGGCCGCGCGATACGCTGGCTCCAGTCGGTCCAGAACCCGGATGGCGGTTGGGGAGAATCCTGCCTTTCAGACAAGGAAAATCGGTATCTCCCCTTAGAGGTTTCAGTTCCTTCTCAAACCGCCTGGGCCGTCATGACCCTGATCGCCGCCGGCAAAAGAAGTTCCGAGTCGTGTCGCCGCGGAATTGATTTTCTTATTGCCTCACAAACAGCCGACGGCCGATGGGAGGAAAGACACTTTACAGGAACGGGATTCCCGGGACATTTCTACATCCGCTATCACGGCTACCGACAGTATTTTCCGCTGCTCGCGTTGGGGAAATATCGAACGGACAAAAGAGAGCTGAAAACTATCGCTTGTCCGGCTTGATTCGGATCTCAATGGTTAAACCCTGCAGCGCCTTCCGAATCTCTTTATGGAGATCGACCCGTCGTAAGAAGTTTGAGAATTCTCGGGCAATCCGATTGGCAATCTCCTGCTTTCTCTGCTGAGCCTGCTTTGAAATGTATCCCTTGATCCCCTCTTCGGTGATCAGGGCGGCCCCTAACCCTGTACGAAGTATCTTTTCAAGCGCACCCATTCTCAATTCTTTCCTTGAAACGTCTGAGCATGCCGGGAAGATTGGAGCCGATGAGTTTAGAGGTAATCATCGAAGGGACAAAAATGCCAAAATCGATATCGACGGAATAGGTCGCCTCTGTCTTGCCATTCTTCTCCTTGAGAGACCACCCTCCATCATTCTTTTTAAAAAAATCCCCTTTGAGCAAACTCCAGGCCACTTTCTTCCCAGGGGTGCCGCTAACTTTAAGCGAATAATTAATCTTCTTTATAACCTGGATCTCAAACTCCACCTCAAGTGAGTTCCCTTTCTTAGAAAGGAGGGAGGCCTCTTTCACGTCCGGCAGAAAATCGGGGTATTTCTCAAAATCCATGATAATGTCGTAAACGGTCTTGGCAGGGGCCTCGATGAAGATTGTTTCAGACGCTTGCGTCATTAGAATACCGGCTTGATATCAAAATGATGTTCCGTTTCAATGTAACGAACGGTCCCTGTCTTTGATCGCATGACGATGGAATGCGTCTTGGCGCCACCTGCACGGAATCGCACCCCTTTTAAGAAGTCACCTGTCGTTACTCCCGTCGCAGCAAACATGACATTGTCTCCGGCCAGTTCATCAATCGTATAAACCTTGTTAAAGTCGGAAATCCCCATCTTTCTGGCCCTCTCCATTTCGCTATCATTTCGGAATTTGAGTATCGCCTGGATCTCTCCGCCAACACATTTTAAGGCAGCGGCTGAAATAACCCCCTCAGGAGCCCCACCGGTCCCCATGAGGACATCAATACCACTTTGACGCCAGCAAGTTGCCAGCGCCGCCGAGACATCACCATCAGGGATCAGACGGATCCGTGCCCCCGCCTCTCTCACCCTGCGAATCAGCTCCTCATGACGTGGCCGCTCCAGAATAATAACGGTCAGATCGCTCACCATGCATTTTTTCTTCTTGGCAATCTCCTTAAGATTCCACTCCGGCGATTGTGTAATGTCGATAACTCCCTTCGCCTCAGGCCCAACGGCCAGTTTTTCCATGTAGGTATCGGGGGCATGGAGAAAATCACCATGGGACGCCAGGGCAATGACGGAGAGGGCATTGGGTCCTCCCTTGGCGGTCAGGGTGGTTCCCTCAAGCGGATCAAGGGCAATATCAACATGGGGACCGTTTCCTATCCCGACCTTTTCACCGATGTAGAGCATCGGGGCCTCATCCCGTTCCCCCTCTCCAATAACAACCGTTCCCTGAAAGGCAATCGAGTTGAGAGCCCGTCGCATCGCATCGACAGCCGCCTGGTCCGCAGCGTCGTTATCGCCCCTTCCCATAAGACGCGCCGCCGAGAGGGCGGCCGCTTCCGTTGCCCGAACCACTTCCAATGCAAGATTTCTGTCCATAAATCCTCGCTTGCTATTTAGCAGGATGATTAACCTTCTCTTTTAATTCCTTACCCGCCTTGAAAAAAGGAACCCGCCTCTCCCCTAAAGTGACTTTCGTCCCGAGCTTCGGGTTGCGGCCGAGACGGGGAGGTCGGACCCTCACCTCAAAGGTGCCGAATCCCCTCAACTCTACACGATTCCCTTTCCGCAGGGCGCCCGTCATCAGGTCAAAAAATTCGTTCACCACCTTTTCCATCTCTTTATAGGATATATTTGGAACCTTTTCCGTCAGACATTGCACCAGATCACTCTTCGTCATTTCACGCCTCCTTGCCTTTCAATAGAGGTAAACAAACTGGCCTGTTACCGCCTGCCCACTTTTTCCCAAAGGCGGGATCTTGTCAATCGCTTCTCCAAGGACCTTCTCTATCCAATTCCTGTCATCAATGGAAGGATAGAAAACATCGGGCTCCCCTTCAATGCCAGAAAGCCTTGCGGCGACCTCAATCGCCAAGGGGAGGTTGCCTATTTCATCAATCAGTCCCAACTCCTTCGCCTCTTCTCCCGTGTAAATTCGACCATCGGCAATCTGCTCCACCTTTTGCGCCGGCAATGCTCGGCCCTCGGCCACCGCCTTCATAAATTGGTGATGCATCTTTTTTAAGACCTCCTCGAGGTAGGCCTTCTCCTCCGGACTCATCGTCCGAATCGAAGAACCGGCATCTTTGAGCGACCCGCTCTTGAGCGTCATCGGATGGATCTTTGCCCAACGGAGCAGCTCCTCCATGTTGACATACTCCATCCGGACTCCAATGCTACCGGTCACGGTTCCCGCATTCGCAAAAATTTTGTGAGAGGGAAGCGCCAGATAATACCCCCCAGACGCCGCGACACTGCCAAAAGAGGCAACGACCTTTTTGGACTCGCGGAGCTTCTTGACCGCTTCATGAATTTCCTGGGAAGCGCCTACCGTCCCGCCTGGCGAATCGACCCTGAGGACTACCGCCTTGACCTTCTCCTCTTTCCGCAACAATTCCAATCTTCGCACAACCGGATCGGGCTCAAAAATCCCCCCCGTTATTTTCACCACCGCCAAGTTGCCACTGTCAGGGGAATAAATAAGAAAGAAGCCGGCTGCCAACGCCAACAGTAAAATCCAGCGTAATCGTTTCATCGTTTGGAACGTTTCTCTGACCCCGCAACAACCATCCCCAACAAGATTTTACGATCTCTCTCGTCTAGCGAATGGACAATGACAGAAAGTGTATCCCCCAACTGAGGTAATGTCCCCTCATCCGTTGGATCACGTTCAATGAACCCCTCTATTTTTTCCTCAAGCTCCGCCGCAATGCCACGGTCACCGACCCAGACGACCTTTCCTTCATGCTTTGTCCCAATCGCATACTGCTCACGAACACGCGGCCAGGGATCTTCAGACAACTGCTTGATCCCGAGCGACGTCCTTTCCGCCTCCTGATCCATATTCAGAACAACCGCCTCCACCTCCGTCCCCTTGGGATAAAGGTCAGCCAGCGGGCGGGCCGGGCGGACCGATCGAATATCCGATATATGGACCAATCCATCCACCTCAGGGGCCAAGCCGACGAAGATACCAAAGTCAGTGATGCTTCGAACCGGCCCCCGGACCGTCGAACCAATAGGGTACTTTTCGGCAATAACTTTCCATGGATTTTCGTGGATCTGTTTCATCCCCAGCGAGATCCTTCTGGAAGAGAGATCCATGTCCAAAATAACAACCTCCACCGTATCACCAAGGTTAACTATCTTTGAGGGATGCTTCGCCTTACGGCTCCAGCTCATCTCAGAAACATGGATCAGACCTTCCACACCCGGCTGCAGTTCCGTAAAGGCACCGTAGTCTGTCACATTCACAATCTTTCCCTTGACCCGTGAACCGATCGGATACTTTTCAAAAACATCGGCCCATGGATCGGGCGTTGTCTGTTTCAACCCGAGTGACACACGGCCGTTGTCAGGATCAATCTTGAGAATTTTGACTGTTATCTCCTGCCCCACCTGAAGCAGTTCCGAGGGATGTCCAACCCTTCCCCAGCTCATATCAGTCACATGAAGAAGACCGTCAATCCCGCCTAAGTCGACAAAGGCACCATAATCGGTCAGATTTTTAATAACACCTGAGATCGTCTGTCCCTCTTTAAGATTCTGAAGGACGTCCTGCCTGGCAAAATCCTTGTTCTTTTCGAGCAATGTCCGGCGTGAAACAATGACATTCCCCTTCCTCTTGTTCAATTTAATAATCTTGAATTTGAATTTCTTACCCAGAAGGCGATCCAGGCTTCCGCTCGGCCTTACATCAATCTGGGAGGCCGGGAGAAACGCCTTCACACCGATATCAACGGAGAGCCCCCCTTTGACCTTGCACAAAACGTTCCCCTCAATCGTTCCATCACTTTCAAATATCTCCTCCAACTGATCCCAGATCTTGTAGGAAGCAGCTTTCTCTCTGGAAAGAATGGCAAGACCATCATCCGTATCAAGTTTTTCGAGATAAACCTCAAGCGAATCACCGACCTGGAATGGGACCACCCCGTTGGAATCCTTCAGTTCATAGAGGGGGACAAGCCCCTCCAGCTTAAAACCAAAGTCAACAATCGCATAATCTTTTGTTAGGCTGATGATCTGACCCTGAACGATATCTCCCTGAAGTGGAATCTCCTTTTGAAAACTCTTTTCGAGCAGCGAGGCAAAATCTTCTTCTTCAACCATAGGGGTCGGGGGTGTAGTACATGGCCCCCCTGCTTGTCAAAGAGTTTTTCCCTCTTTTTCAAGAGGTTAATTAACTTGTAAGCTTGATCGAGACCCCTATCGATTTCATGAGGGAGAAGAATTCCGGCAACGATGTTTTGATACAGTCCGTATCGTTGACCCTGGTCCTCCCAGGGGCAACCGTTCCCAAGATAGCGAGGGACATCGCAACCCGGTGATCCCCTAATGAATCTCCCTTGGCTCCATAAAGCCGCCCTTCTCCCTCGATGCTGAACCCCTCTTTATATTCGGTCATCGGAATACCAAATTTTGGGAGCTCATGGATCAGTGCCTCAATCCGATCGGTCTCCTTAATCCGGAGCTCCTTCATATCACGAAAAGAGCTTTTCCCTTCGGCGCAGGCAGCCGCCACGGCCAAGATCGGCACTTCATCAATCAGGCTCGGAACAATCTTCCCCCCAACATGAGTCGCCCGCAATCGACAAGGAGTAACAACAAGATCCGCCACCGGTTCGCCACAAAGATATTTCTCGTGATCAATCCGGATCTCCGCCCCCATTTTTTTAAGAACCGTTAAAAATCCGGTACGGGTTGGGTTTAAGCAGACTTTCTTAATCGTAAGCCGAGTGAATCGGTCTGGATTGATCAACGCCGCAACGGTAAAAAAGGCGGCTGAAGAGGGATCTCCCGGAATGATCAGGCGCCTCCGACCAGGTGACCGCTTGAAGAACCGGCTCATTCGTTCCGTATGATCCCTCGTTTTTATCTTCTCTTTAACTGTGACCTTGACCCCCGCCGTCCTTCCCGCGAGCAGGATGGCAGACTTCACCTGGGCGGAAGGGACCGGTAGGTTATAGTGAATCCCCTTAAGATCTCCCCCCACCACTTCAATATGGCGCTCCCCTTCAATAAAAAAAGGGTGAAACTTCGCCCCCATCCGCCGGAGAGGCTCTATGACCCTCTCCATCGGCCGTCGGTTTAAAGACCGGTCACCGGTGAGAATGGAACGGAACGGTAACGCAGCCAGTACCCCCATCATGAGTCTCATCGTCGTCCCGGAGTTGCCGCAGTAGAGAATCTTGCGTGGCGCACGAAGCTCTTCGCTCCTCTTTCCTTTGACGATCCAGTCACCACTCTTGAGGCAACGAAGGAAAACACCGAGCTCCTCAAAAATCCGGACAGTTCGTAAAACATCTTCTGATTCGAGAAGATTCCGGATGACGGTCGTGCCGGGAGTCAGAGAGGCAAAAATGACCGCTCGGTGTGAAATCGATTTGTCTCCCGGCAACCGGATTTGCCCCCGGAGGGGGCCAGACGGCTTGATGACAAGCAACTCCATCTAGTATTTTTTCCTCATCGCCTGTCCCAAAGAAAGCCAGTGAAGAAGCCTTGATCTCTCTCCTCTTTCGATCATTCCAGCCAATTGATCCAGCTCCTTCTTAAATCTCACCATCGCCTGCCTGATCGATCCGCGGTTGGAGAGGAAAATATCAGCCCACATGACGGGCGAGCTGGCTGCAATCCTCGTGGTATCCCGAAGACCACCAAAGGCAAACCGGACCGCATCATGAGTTCCACAGAGACGCCCTATCGCCATCACAAGGGCGTAGGCCGCCACATGGGGAAGATGGGAAAGGTAGGCAAGCCATCGATCATGCTTTCCTGATTCCATCAATTCTACTTCCGCACCTAAAGAACGCCAGAGTTGTCGAACCGTCTTCCGATCCTCCGGCCTTGTTTCCGGAAGCGGCGTAAGAAGACAGAGACGGTTTTTAAACAACTGAGGATCCCCTGCGATCGCCCCCTCCTTCTCCCGCCCGGCAATCGGATGGGTACCAATGAATCGTAGATGTCGCCTCCTCGCCACCTTAACAATCGCCCCCTTGGTACTCCCGACATCGATAATGAGGGGGCCTTGGGGAAGGAGCCTCAGATAACTCTCAACCGACTTGACCGGCGTTGCAAGAATGATGAGATCCTGTGAGGCAAGAGAAAGATGAAGGAGATCCCGATCTCTCTTCAGGCGAAAGCCCCTTGAGATCGCCTTGCGCCGAAAGGCAATCTTCAAGTTTTGAGGTTTTATGTCGACCCCCACGATCGGAATCTTTTTTAGTCTTCGCAACCCCAGGGCGATCGAGGTGCCGATCTGCCCCATGCCGACAATGATGATGCGAGAGCTCTTCACACGGTCGCCTTGGGGTAGGAGCCCAACACTTTTACAAAGAGACAGTACTGATCGAGTTCCTTCAATGCCTTCTGGAGTCGTTTCTCTTCGAGATGCCCGTCCATATCGAGATAGAAGATATACTCCCAAACCTTCTTCTTCAGGGGACGCGACTCAATTTTTGTGAGGTTGATCTTGTTCCGATAAAACGGCTCGAGCATCCGGTAAAGAACTCCCACCTGATCCTTGACCGAAAAAAGGATCGAGGTTTTGTCGCTCCCGGTCATACCGGGATTCTTACGTCCCAAAACCAGGAAGCGGGTCATGTTGTTCGGATTGTCCTCAATATGCCGCTCCGCAATCTTCAGACGGTAAACATGGGCCGCCTCCTCGCTCGCAATCGCCCCGGACCTGGAATCCTCGGCGGCCCGGGCCGCGGCGCGGGCCGTGCTCTCCACCTCAACGATCGGCGTGTTGGAAAATTTGTCTTCGAGCCAGGGACGACATTGGGCAACCGCCTGGGGGTGGGAATAAATTCTTTGAACCCCCCGGGTGCCCCCCGTAACAGTCAAAAAGTGGTGGGCAATCGGAAGGACAATCTCAGCACCAATTTTGAGCGAAGAATCCTGAAAACGGTCCAGAGTGGCACCCACCACCCCCTCCGTCGAGTTCTCAATCGGGACAACGCCACATTCGGTCCGTTTATTTTCCACCTCTTCAAAGACGCGTGAGATAGAGGTCATCGGGATCATCTCGCAGGAACGTCCAAAGTGCCGAAGGGCCGCCATATGCGTAAATGTCGCCTCCGGACCGAGGTAGGCGACCTTCATCGGGGCATGGAGGGAACGGGAGGCGGAAATAATCTCACTGAACACGGAAGGGATCGCACGGGTCGGGAACGGCCCTTTGTTTCTTTTTTTAAGGCGCTCCATGAGCAATTTTTCGCGGTGGGGGGTATAAAACTCCTCCCGGCTCGTTTTCTTGGCCTTCCCAACCTTCAGAACAATCCCGGCCCTCCGGTTGAGGAGTTTTAAGAATTGAGCGTCGAGCGCATCAATCTGGCGTCGAAGTCGTTCCAGCTCATTTTTTGGCACGGGATCAAACTAGGAGAAACGTCCTGAAAAATCAAAGAAAAATGAACGGCCCGTGCGCTATCTTTTTAACGAGTTTTGTTGCCATTTCTTTTGAGTCCTCCTAATGAGTCCCATCAAAGTGATGTCACTTAAAGAAGAACTCGAGGAGATGCAAAATAACGTCGCCCTCTATAAGGCAAGCGATGAGAGACATCTTCATATGGAAGGGCCTGACGCGACCGATTATCTCCAAAGAATGGTCACAAATGAGGTCAAGACCCAGCCGATCGGCGAGGGACGTCACAACGCCCTGCTCGATCGAAAAGGTCATCCCCTCTCCCTCTTCTTTTTGATTAGGCTCTCCGAAAACTTGTATCATCTGATTACACCACCCCAACTTAAGGAAAAGACCGCAGGGCTCTTGAAGAAATATAAGGTGATTGAGCGGTTTGAGATCAAAGATGTGAGTCAGGAGTGGGGGATTTATTGGGTAGTGGGATCTCCCGTGCCACCCGCTCTTCTGCCTGCTATTTGGCAAGAAACCATTTACAAAATCCCCGTTCGCAAAATTCTCTATCCCAAAAATAACCCCCCTCCACTGGGAGATCTCCCTTCTGTTTCCAGACAGGCAATTGACCTCTTAAGGATGGAGGCGGGGATCCCGGAATACGGTGTTGATATCGATGAGACGCATATTCTTCTGGAGGCCAATCTGGAGCATTGCTATAAGCGACAAAAAGGATGCTACCCCGGTCAGGAGGTGATCGAAAGAATATTGGCTTACGGTAAGGGACAGACACCGAAAAAACTTGTCACCCTGCTTGTAGAAGGAGAACGGGAGATACCCCCTAAGACAGCGATCTGGACGGCTGATAATCAAAAAGCAGGCGAAACAACCTCGGCCCTCTTTAACCCTTTAAAAAATGAGACCGTCGTCCTTGCCTACTTGGAGAATAAGTATCTTCCCCAAAGCAAGCTACATTTTGAGGATGGAACCTCTACAAAACTGCCCAGATGCTAGGCGCCCGCGAGCCAAAGACCGGAGCGTACTTGGCTGGTACGTGAGGATCTTTGGCGAGAGGGCAACAACGCAGATGGGCAGTTTTTAGAGGTTTTCTAAACCACTTCCAACGCACGCTCTAGATCCATGATAATATCATCGGGATCCTCCAGACCGACGGAGAGGCGAATCCCGTTTGAATCAACACCACGGCGCCTCTTCTCCTCCTCCGGCAAACCGGAGTGGGTCATCGAAAACGGGTTTTCAGCATCCCTGGCGATCTTGTCGATGAATCGCTCTGCCGCATGGTCATCCTTTCCCTTCAGCACAAAATAGATCATGCTGCCGGGGGCAAAGTTCCCGTGAAAGTCAGTCATCTGGGAGCGGGCCAGATCGGCCTGCGGAAAATCGGAAAGGCCTGGATAGAATACGGACCTGACCTTGGAATGATCTTTGAGGAAGGAGGCGACCTTCATCGCCACCTCCTGTTGCTGTTTCATCCGAAGCTCCAGGGTGGAGAGTCCGTAGACCAAAATCGGCCAGGCATTTTTGGGAGAAAGCACACCGCCGAAATCCTTTCGAAAAAGGAGCAACGCATTTTCATGCTCCTCCGAGCCGACAACCGCCCCTCCCATGTCGGTCCCGAATCCGCCGATATCCTTTGTGAGGCTATGGGCCACAAGATCAACCCCCAGGGAGAGCGGTCTCTGACAGAAAGGGGTTGCAAAGGTGTTATCGATAATAAGAACGATTTTATGATCCTTCTCCCTCTTTTGATTGGCCCGATCGGCCACCTTGTGGAGCGCACGAATATCAACAAGACGAAGATTCGGATTGAGAGGACTCTCAAAATAGATCACGCGCGTCTTGTCGTTGATTGCTGATTCGTACCCCTCGCTTGTCAGATCGACAAACCGGACCTTGATCCCCAATCTTGGAAACCAATTCGTAAAAAGACTGTAAGTGCATCCATACAGAATATCGTTGGCAAGGATCTCATCCCCCGCCTTCAAATTCACCAAACAGGCGGCCGCCACCGCCGCCATTCCGGAGGCAAACGCCACCGCCATTTCCGCCCCCTCGGCAAAGGCAAGATTCTCCTCGAGCATCCCGCGGGTCGGTTCATCAAGGCGGTCATAGATGTAGATCGGCAGATGCCTCTTCTGCGGTGTCTGATCACAGGCAAATTCAAAAAAGCCCTTGGCCCCCCGCTGTGAGGTGTCAAGCCGGAACGCCGTCGAGGCCGTCAAGGGTGGAATGACATGATGGCGATACTCCCACTTCTTGGAGTGAAACTTGCCGTGAATAAGATGGGTCGCCTTTTTATAAGGACGCCGATCGGATAGATCCTTCTTCTCCCCCGACATGCAGCCGGACGTAGCAGGAATCAATTCTTCTGACAACCCATTTGACAGGGTTATGGGGTGTGTTGAAAAATGGCTTTTGTGGACTGTTCAAAAATGCCCAGCTGCAAGACACCCCGAGGAGCCGCGACGCAGGCGTACTTGAGGGTACGTCGAGGAGCCGGCGACGAGGGGAACGCAGCAGATGGCATTTTTCAACAGTCCCTTATGCTTGCCGGTGGAGTCGCCCTCTTTTCATCCAACATCGGACAGGGCGAGTCTCTCCTTCCATCGTCGAAGGAGTTCCTGCTTAAGCAGGGAATGCGACAGAAGCCCCGGGTCGTTGTCGATTAACTGAAACGCCTCTTCGCGGGCGACTTTTAAAATCGGATAGTCCCGAAGCAGATTGGCCACACGAAGATCCGGCAGCCCTGATTGGCGCGTCCCCAGAAAATCCCCCGCCCCACGGATCTTTAAATCCTCCTCGGCGATCCGGAAACCGTCATTCGTCGCGCACATCACCTCAAGACGGCGGTAGGCATTCTCTGTCTTGCGGTAGTCGCTCACCAGGAGACAGCTCCCGGCCTTCACCCCCCTCCCAATCCTGCCCCGCAACTGATGAAGCTGCGATAGCCCGAACCGATCGGCATGTTCGATCACCATGAGTGTTGCGTTGGGGACATCGACACCGACTTCAATGACGGTCGTGGAGACGAGAAGATCGACCTCTCCGGCACGAAACTTCCTGAAAATAGTCTCCTTCTCATCGGCCACAATCCGTCCATGAAGGAGCGCAATACGGTGTTCCGGAAGGATCTTCTTCAACTCCTCACACATCTGCGTCGCGTCCTTGAGTGCCAGTTTCTCGCTCTCTTCAATGAGGGGATAGACGACATACCCCTGCTCCTTCCGCTCCAGGGCCTCACGAATTATACCGTAGAGCATCCCGCGGTTTCGTGACTCAATAATCTGGGTTCTCGTCGGCTGTCGTCCCGGCGGCATCTCATCAATAATGGAGAGATCAAGATCCCCATAAACGGTCATCGCAAGCGTGCGGGGGATCGGTGTTGCGGTCATCACAAGCACATCCGGAACAAGCGATCCCTCCTCCCCCTTCTGACGGAGCGCCATTCGTTGCAACACACCAAAGCGGTGTTGCTCATCAATAATCACGAGACCCAACTTTGCAAACTGCACCCCGTCTGAAATCAGGGCATGAGTCCCGATAACGAGTGAAAAGAGGCCACGCCGGATGCGGGAGCGATTCCGTTCCTTCTCCAAGGCGGTCTGCGATCCGAGCAAGAGACCAGCCGGAATCTTGAACGGGGCGAGAATTTTCTGGGCGGTCCGGCAGTGCTGTTCGGCCAAGATTTCGGTTGGGGCCATCAAGGCAACCTGATAACCGTTTTCAATCGCCGCCACCGCGGCCAGGAGGGAGACGATCGTTTTGCCGCTGCCGACATCCCCCTGCAGAAGCCGGTTCATCGGGGCACCCCTCCCCATATCAGAGTAAATTTCATTGAGGGCCTGTCTCTGCGCCTTTGTGAGATCGAACGGCAGCTGGCCTTGCCAATCCGCCCGTCTTGTCTCTTCGATGGTAAAGGGGATCCCCGGCTCGCCTCTCGCCTGACGTCTCTTCAGGGCGAGTCCCAGTTCCATCAGGAAAAACTCCTCAAAAATTTCGCGGTAATGCCCGGCGGAACGGCCATTGTTCAACTCCTCCACAGAGGAATCCGGCGCTGGAAAATGAATCCCATAGAGTGCCTCCTTCTTGGGAACAAGCCGACGCCTTGTCCTTAGTTCTTCCGGGAGTGGATCTGAAAAGGAGGCCCGTTCGAAACAGTTTCGGATCACTTTACGAACTGTTTTTTGTCCCAATCCGGAAATTTGTGAATAGGTCGGGATAATCCCTGGCGCAGCCACCTCGTCTAGAAGATCCGCCTCCAGCAACTCCACCTGGGGATGCACAAATTGAGGTTCGCCGCGATAAAGGGTCACCTCACCGGAGACGAGTAGCGCTTGTCCCTTTTGAAACCGCCCCTTCATCTGTTGGGGATAAAAATGAAACCATTTGAGGGAGACCGCCCCCGTCTCGTCCCCCAGAAGAACCTCAAAGAGCCTCCTCTTGCTTCGGCCAAAGAACAGAAGCCCCGACGACAGGACGCGCCCGACAACGGACGCCTGCCCCACTTTGAGGTTTCGTATCGATTCGAGCCTACTCCGATCCAGATATTTGTAGGGGAAAAAATAGAGGAGATCCTCTGCCGTCTGGATCCCCTTTTGGAGAAAGAGCTCCGCAATCCTCGGCCCCACACCAGGGATAAACCGGATTGGAATCTCTGCTATGTTATGGGACGGCCGGCTTGGAGGGAGCGGAACTGGGGCTCGTCCCGGTGAGGGATTGACGTTCAAGGATCTTGAACTCGACGCGACGGTTCCGGGCCCTTCCCTCTTCCGTATCATTGGTATCTCTCGGTTCAGATTCACCATACCCTTTGGCGGTCAGACGACCCTCTTGAACACCATGGTCAACGAGAAAGCGCTTCACCGCCTCAGCACGCTTCCCCGACAGTTTAAGGTTGTAAGTCTCATCTCCCTTGTTGTCTGTATGCCCACCGATTTCTACCTTAAGGATTTCAGGATGGTTCTTCAAGGTCTCAATAATCGCATCGAGGATATCCTGTGAGACCTCGCGAATCGACTCCTTCCCATGTTCAAAGTGGATCTTCTTCTTGATCTCAATCTCCTTCTCGCCGATCTCAACGAGGGACGATTCCGCAGGGGGAGGTGGGGGGGGCGGAGGTGTCGCCTCCACTTTCGGTTCCTTTTTTTGGGCGACCTTCTTTTTTCTTGTCTGACCTTGGGTATAGGCAACTCCCCCAATGATTCGATAGAACGGACTGCCATAGCTGTTAATGACACCCGCAGTGACTCCGGCTGAAAGGGCGAGCCCTGGCAAAGGTGGAATCCTGAAACGGATGCCACCCCCTCCTTCGAGCGGCGACTCCGATTCACGATCATACGGTCTCTTCAAGAGAAAGGAGCTATTGAGCTCGCCGATGAGATCAATCCAGTCAACGGTCTTGATCTTCAACCCGACTCCGATCGGGATGTAATCGTCCCTCTCGGTCACGGTACCCGGGAAAATAAATCCACTCCGGGCCATCAGTCCCAGATTGAACGACATCTCAGCCCTGTCAAGAAACTCACCATCCAGAACAAGCAGACCGCCTCCCGAGAAGGTTCCATCCGCCGCAAATTGATCCTCATTCCCTGTCGGGATCGAAAGGATCGGCACAATCGCAAAACCGACATCATAATCCTTGAGGTCCACCAATCGGAATTTCATCTGAATGCGAAGATCCCCCAGACCGCGACTCGTCGTTCGTGTGACGTTGTTACTGTCGGCGGTCAGACGGGTGAGGCTCGTTGCATCATTAAAGAGGACGACCGGCAGGACAACACTAAACTCCAGCCAATCGGTCAAACCAGCCGCAACGCCGATGTCCGTCATCCAGAGATTGTCGACCATCGGGACATTGGTCACCCCTCGAAGGAGCGGCTGATGGGCATAGTTGATCCCGACCCCGCCGTGAAACTGCCACTGTCCAAGCCCGCGCGATGAGAGAACCGAAAAGTAGGAGCCCGGCCCGATCGATGGTTTGAAATTTTCGACCGAAGCGCCGATATCAGCCCAGGAAAATCGGGCCAGCAAGAGGAGAAGAGGCAAAGTACGGATCACCCGTCGATGAGGCATGTCGGCCTGTTTCTAGCAGGGGAAAAATAAAAAACAAGAATTTAAAATTCGAAGGCCGGACGTGGCCGATGGGCCTTTGTCAGCATCCTGTTAGCCCCTGACTCCTTCCTGTAACAGCTGGAGAGGAACAGCGATGATCTACTGAAGCAGTTCATTGTTATCCGCCTCCGCCAGAAAACCCTGCCGTCTTGCGGAAGGGAGCTCCATTTTTTGGATCTCTCCCGCTTTTTCTCTTCGATAATCTGCAGCAGATAATTCACATTCTGCTCGTTTAACGACTTAAGGAGTCGACGCGCCCCTTCAATGATCGGCTCCTCACCTCTGCATCTGGTAACAACCTTCATTTTCATGAACGGTAGGATAAGGGACCCGTCACTCCAAATCAAACCTTCCTCGCGATCGGGCCCCTACTTTTTCGATTTCTCACGATTCTCTTCTTCAATGATCCTGAGGAGGTAGTTGATATCCATTTTGTCCGACGGACGGATCGTGTTTTTAGTTCTGATCAATGTCTGTTTTCCAACAACGGGAATCCTCACACCATCAAGCTCTACCCATTGAAGGGACCGTTTTGCCTCGTCAAAAGTGACCCCGCATGCAGAAGCTAACAAATCAACTACGTACTCGTCTCCAATCCTAACCACTGTGTATCGTTGGACATCATCATCCTCAATCTCATGTGCGGCATTATCTGGTAAATGACCCATCGCCTCTTTGATTTTTTTTATATTTTCTGTCGAAGGATCAACGAGCAGATCGATATCTTTTGTGGTGCGAGCAGCACCGTGCAGGATAACGGCAAATCCGCCAATAACGGCGTATTTTGCCCCACGCTCGTTTAGGTATCGGCAAAGATCTACAAGGTCTTCAAGCTTCGGCGCACGTGAGTTCTTGCGATCATTTTGGTCATCCATTCGTCCGCTTCCTCAAATGTTTTGAATCGATAGACTCCTCTTGGAACAAGGGCATCACCACGAATCTGATTCAGTGTTTTCTGCAAGATCCGCGCATCTTCAATCGGGTTTTCACGACCCTTTCGCTTGGTCACAATCTTCATCGTCATGTCCAGAGAATAAGGTAGCACCTCTTCGAAGTCAAACCTTCCTCGCCATCGGGTGCCTCCGTCCCATTCCGAACGCCTTTGAGGTCACTCGAATGCCAGGCGCTGCCTGGCGCCGCTTGTATTCATTCTGGTCGACACGACGGATAACCCAACGAACTGTCATTTTTGGGAAACCAAGCGCGACGATTTCATCCTCTGACTTCTGTTCTTCAACATAAGCCTTCAAAATCGAATCCAAAACCTCATAAGGAGGGAGGGTATCCTGATCGGTCTGATTTGGCCTAAGCTCGGCTGTCGGGGCCTTGGCAAAAATTCTCTCAGGGATAACCTCCTGCCTTCTGTTGATCCAACGAGAGAGCTGATAGACCATCTGCTTTGGAAGATCGGAAAGTGCGGCCAGTCCGCCACTCATATCACCGTAGAGGGTACAATAACCGACCGCCAACTCTGATTTGTTACCCGTCGTCAAGACCAGGTAACCATGACGATTGGAAAGGGTCATGAGGAGATTACCGCGAATCCGTGCCTGAAGGTTTTCATCCGCAAGATCGGGAGATTTGTCCACACGCCGGAACAGTTGACGATAGGAGCGGTAAACCGAGTTAATGGAAATCAGTTGTGATGAAATCCCCAGATTTTTGATCAGTTTTTTTGCATCCTCAAGGCTCTCATGACCGGTATAAGGAGACGGCATGACAACACCGAGGACATTCTTTGGCCCCAACGCCTTTGCCGCTAGCGTTGCTGTGAGCGCCGAATCAATCCCTCCGGAAATCCCCAGCGCCACCTTTTTGAAACCACATTTTTTGGCATAATCCCTGATTCCTAACAGGAGGGCATGAAAGAGCGATTCCAAATCTTCCATCGCCTCCAATTCCCCCTCGCCCCCATTGGGGGGATTTTGCATATCGACAATCACCAGGTCCTCCTGAAACGCCTTCCCGCTGGCGATCACCTCCCCTTGCGCACTGATGGCAAGGGATCTCCCATCAAAAACAAGCTCATCATTTCCGCCGACAAGATTTACAAAAAAGAGGGGGAGGCGGTGTCGGACCGCATGGGCACGAAGAAGCTCCTCCCTCATCTTCTCCTTCCCTACGGAATAAGGGGAGCAGGAGAGATTTAAAAAAAAATCCGCGCCGGATTTGGCCTGTTCTTCCAAAGGGTCTTTGGAATAAAGACGCCTCTGCCAAAGCCGCTCGTCGCTCCAGTAGTCTTCACAAATGGAGATCCCTATCTTTTGATGCCAAGACCAGAGACCGGTTTCGGTCCCCGGTTCAAAATAGCGGGTCTCGTCAAAGACATCATAGCTCGGCAGAAGATTCTTGAAGTAGTGTCCACGAATCTGCCCCCCCTCCAGGAGGGCCGCCGCATTAAAGAGAGATTTTCCACTCCCTCCCCGGTTCCTCTCCAGATACCCGACAACGACAGCAATCCCGGTGGCTGAGGAGGCTATGAGATCCAACGCCTGGAGATTTTTTTCGATGAACGACGGCCTCTCCAGAAGATCACGTGGCGGATAACCGGTCGTTGTCATCTCCGGAAAGGCGATCAGATCAACTTTTTTTTCTTTCGCACGATGGACGAAAGAGACAACCTTCTTAACCGTGGCCTGAAAATCGCCAATCCTCGTGTTGATCTGGGCCAGTGCTATTTTCACAAAACACCTGATGCCTTCCAATGCCTGATCTGCCTTGTTCCAAAACCAAGTGATCTAAGAATTTTAACGTTGTCCCTCCCCATAGTGGGAAGTTTCTTTCTCCTGGAAACCCCGCACGCCTCTCCAACATCAAAAACAGGTGAGAGGCAAAAATCAAATTTTCTCTCCAAACGCTCCCACTCATTCATTCGCCGGGAACTAAAAATTTTGGCAAGCCCCGTTCCATGTCTCTGCCTCACTCTGTTGACTCCCTGACCAATGGCACCCGAAAAATTTCTGATAAATTTGGGCTCCAGGGGGGCAAAGGCGATATGCCGCTGATCTTTGGTTTTATACACACGATAATGGGGGAGTTTTTTTAGGGGGTTAATAACCCCCTCAGAAGAACAACCGGTTGCCCGGTACAGACACGCCATCTCTTTTCCCGATTCTTCCAGAGAAATGTCCAACCATTCCCCGCGGCCTGTCCGCTGGCGCCCCAGCAAGGCGGCTAGAATGCTTGAGACCGCCCGATAACCAGCCACCAGATCGGTGATCTGAAAATCGGGGATCACCGGCTTTCCCTTCGCATCATGAATCAGAGAGAGAAGCCCTGAAAGGGCAAGATAATTCAGGTCATGACCCGCCAGGCGTCTGTTCCGCCCCTTTTGTCCACTGCCACTAATAGAGCAAAGAATGATCCGCCGATGAGACCGCCGAAGGTTCCGATAAGAAAGATCCAGTTTTGCGAGTATCCCGGGTCGAAAATTTTCAATGAGAACATCCGCACGCCGGACCAGTTTCTCAAAGATTTTTTTCCCGCAGGGATGTTTGAGGTTCAGTGTCAAAAACTCCTTTCCCTCGTGAAGCTCCTGAAAATGCCCCAGATCGACAAATTCCTTTCCCCCGGTCAGGGCACGGTAGTAGTCACCCACATCCGGTTGTTCCACCTTGATGACGCGAGCACCAAGCCTTTTAAGAAGAAGAGAGGCAAAACCACCCGGAAGGAGGCGGGAGATGTCGATAACCGTAATGCCCTTGAGAGGTTTCAAAAAATTTTTTGTAGCTTGAGGGCCTGTCCCATATTCCCCTGGACCTTGAGCTTGCCCGTCATAAAGGCCATTTGGGGGTTGAGCTGACCCGAGATCATTTTTAAAAAGTTTTCGTCGGAGATCTTGATCGTACACGTCGCCTTGTCAGAGATCCCTGACTGAATCGTTCCCCCCGGCACAGTCAAATCAAGGGTCCAACAACCACCCTGATCTCCCGAAATATCAAACTGATAGATCGCGTTGATTTGAGAGAGGCTCTCCCTCCTCGTCTCAAGATTTTGGGGGATCTGTTTCTCAAAATATTCCTTTGGTGTCATACATCCTCCTTAAAAAGTCAGGCCAGTCCTGCTTGTTTTTCGGCCATCTCGCCCAAATAGGGGACCTTCCACCGCTCCCCCTGGTACGCCTTGATCATTGAAATAATCCAGAGGACCATGGCCAGTAGGACAAGAAACGGAATCAAGAGGCCGAACGTCCAACCCAAAAATCCGGCAACCAACCCCATCATCCACGAAAGAATCGCCAGAAAAAAATAGGAGGCCCAAAAGCAGAGCGACAGAAGAAGGGACTGCCAAACATGAAATTGGATCTCCTTGTTCTCCTTCTCCAGAAACATGAAGACGAGACTGGTGAATGGACTAGCAATATAACAAAGCATACCGGCAATATTTGGCGCCAGACCGGTCCCCTTGGTTCCCTCAATCCCACTCGACATATAGGTCCACCCTATTCCCTGTAAAGTTGCGACAGGACATCCTTGTACTTCTCACTCACAAACCTTCTCTTCACCTTGAGCGTTGGGGTCAACTCTCCCGACTCCTGGCTGAAATCTCCCTCCAAAATGGCAAATTTTTTGATCGTTTCAAAACTTGCCAATTTTCTGTTCTTCTCTTCAATTGATTTCTGGATCAAGGCGTAAATCTTAGGATGCCGGGTCAGTTCACTAAAATCGCCAAATGAAATTCCTGTGGAATGCGCATACTTCTCCACCTGATCACGATTGAGCGTCACGAGGGCCGAGAGGTACTTCCGTTTGTCCCCATGAACAACGACCTGACTGATGTAAGGAACCATTTTGAGTATGTTCTCAATATTCTGCGGTGCTACATTCTTCCCGCCAGCCGTTACAATGATATCCTTCTTCCGATCGGTAATTTTTAGGAAGCCATCCATATCAAATTCACCAATATCCCCCGTGTGAAACCAGCCGTCTGGTGTCAACACCTCACGGGTCGCCTCCGGTTTTTTGTAGTACCCCTGAAAAATCACCGGTCCACGAACCAGAATTTCGCCATCGGGGGCGATCTTCTCCTCAACCCCCTCAACCACCGGCCCCACAAAACCAAACTTGAAGCCGTCTGGCCGATTGCAGTTGATCGCTGCCGTTGTCTCCGTAAGACCATACCCTTCGAGGATCAGAATCCCGGCCGCGTCGAAAAATTCACCGATCTCCTGGGAGAGCGGTGCTCCTCCTGAAATCGTAAAGAGAACCCTCCCGCCCAACCGGGCCTTGAGCTTCTTAAAGACAAGGAGAGAGGCAAGCTTATGTTGGAATTGCAAAAGAAGGGGAAGTCGCTTTCTCTGCTGACGACGCTGACTCACGTCACGCCCAACGGAGGTGGCCCAGTGGAAGATCCACTGCTTGAGCTTGGAGCCTGATTTGACCTGCGCATGAATCCGTTCGTAGACCTTTTCGAAAATCCTTGGCACCGCCACAAAGAAGTGCGGCCGAATCTCGGCCAGATTATCAACCAGCTTCTCAATGCTTTCCGCATAGGCCTGAACAAATCCAACCTTCAGATGGAAGAACTGGAGGGCACGAGCCACAATATGGGCGAGCGGCAAAAAGAGAAGGCTCTCATAATTTTGTTCGATCTTGAGAACCTTTTCCAGAGACCCTACCTCAGCCATAAAATTTTTGTGGGTCAGGATCACTCCCTTGGGATTACCGGTCGTCCCGGAGGTATAAACATAAGTGGCCACATCGGTGGACTTGATCTGCTCAACCCCTTTTCTCCAGGAGGCCTGATCCCCCCTCTGGATCATGATCTCCGACCAGGTCACGACTGATTTTCCTGACGATTGGCCGGAAATGAGCAAGACCGAAACTGTTTTGTTCTCGGAACGAACCTTCTTCAGGAGATCGAGATTTTCGACAATTACAACCCCCGCCTCCGAATCTTTAATAATATAAGCGGCCTGCTCCACGGTGTTGGACTGGTAAATCGGGACCGTAATCGCACCGATGGAGAGGATTCCTAAATCGGATAAGGTCCATTCCACCCGGGTGGAGGAATAAAGGGCAACGGCATCCCCTTTTTTAACCCCGATCGACTGAAGACCACAGCCAATCTTCATGACCCGCTCTGCAGCCTCAATCCAGGAAAGTGCCTTCCAGACCTCTCCCTCCTTGTACCGAAAACAGGGCTTGCTTTTCAACAACTCGGCGGTTTTTAGAAATATCTGGACAAGATTTCGCTCCGACATCGGACCAATTTATAGGGTTGTCACACAAGGTTGTCTAGGGGAATTTAGCCCTCTCCCCTTGGCCTGCCCTGAGCGAACCTGTCCTGAGCATCGTCGAAGGAGCCGAAGGGCGGGTGAGGGGAAAAATTAGTACCCCCACTGCAACAGAAACAGATCCGGGACCCATTCGCAGAAGGGGGGTGTTTTTTCAAAATCGACAATGATCAAGGCAAAGGAACCGGCTTGGTCAACAATCTTTTTCGAGGCGTAATACTGCTGGGCAACACGTGAAATATGAAGCTGTTTCGGATACGGTACGAGCTCATAAGGTGAGACCCCTTCAAGAGAGCGACGACTCTTGACCTCTACAAAATAAAGGGCCTTCTCTTTTTCGGCAATCAAGTCGATCTCGCCTAAACGACATCGATAATTTCGTTCCCTAATCTGAAAACCCCGGTTTTTGAGGAACTGAACCGCCTCCTCTTCCCCTTCCCTCCCCAGCTTTTTCTTTAAGAAATCCGGTTGCATGTTCATTTGATCCTTGCTAGCAGGACAATCCTCTATGGCAAGGATTTGTCATTACTGCAACAAAAGGCGGCTCGTTGGCAACAACGTCAGCCATGCCAACAACAAGACCAAAAAGGTCTCTTATCCCAATCTTCAGCGGGTTCGGGCTCTGATTGAAGGGGCCGTTCGGAAGGTCTATGCCTGTACGCGTTGCATTCGCTCTGGATCTGTTCAGAAGGCAGCCTGAGCAAGCCAGCTCAATTTAGCATGTGAAAATGAGTGCCGTTGGTGAAATCTCTTTTTGACCGATAACCAGTCAACGGAGTTGTACTCTACCCCTTGGCGACCGAGTGGAAGGAGCGATACCTCAACCCGTTTCTCTTGGCCAGAATGAAGCGTGAATGTAAACCCAAGAGAAAAACCGGCGGCAGAGAGGTTTTTGGAATAAGAGAGAACCAAAAGTGCGATAAGGACTGTTAAGAAAACGATCGGTCGACGGGACATGTTCCTTGTAGGAGCAAAGAACATGCCAACAGCCGTTTGCTAACCGTCCAATAAGTCTCTATTTTTTAAGACAAATTTGAACCACCTCCAAAAAATGGGGAGAAGAGTCCCAAAACAGAGGGCCAGAAGACCTTAGCAGTCTGTTGACAAAGGGGTTTGAAAGAACGAAGTAGATGGGCCTTTGTCAACATCCTGTTAGGAGGAGAGATTATTTTTACTCTCCAATAAGCTTCAAACCAACACCACTGGCAAGCAAGACGCCGCTGGTGATAAGAGTTGCCTCATTAATACCACTCACACCTTTTCTGTTAATGAAAATGAGCAATCCAGCCGCAGCGACCGTAACGACATCTCCCACGATTACCATAACGTTCTTCTTCTTCCGTTCCGGATCTGTCTCCTTCTTGTACTTCCAGACATTGGCGGCCAACCCGACGACGGCCGAGGCAATGCCGATGTAACGAGTCCATTTTGCAAGCCGGTCAAGATAAATGGCACTTTGGCCAAAACTTCTGCTCGCTGTTACCTGCGATACGGCTGAAGTGGCCCACAGGCCTGGTGTCGCCAAGGCGGCAACGTAACCGATATCCATATTCCCCCCTTTTGTTGATGGAAACTGCTCTGCAGAGTCCCCCTCTGCAAATTTTTCACGCGGAGGATCGATTAAAATTTAGGTTGGTTGCTAAAAAAATCAGGATCTCACACGATCGACCGAGATGACACCTCTGACCTTCTCGAGCGCCTTCATGAGATGATGAAGGTGACCCAAATCCTGGATACCAACCTCAAAGGTGTTCATCGATTTTTGGTCACCAATCGAGTAGCAGGTCGCCTGGGTGATGTTAACCCCTTCTGCAGAGATCGATTTGCTGATCTCCGCCAACAATCCCGGTTTGTCGACGCAAACAACACGAATCTTGGTGGAGATCGGAACCTTCTCCTTCAAGTCCCAGGAGACCGGTATCCGTCGTGCCGGGTCGGTCGCCAAGACCTTGCTACAGGAGATCGAGTGAACCTTCACCCCCTGTCCACGTGTGATAAAGCCGACAATGGAATCCCCGGGAATCGGATTGCAACATTTTCCAAGCGAAACAAGGATGTCATCCTGACCATCCACACGAACGACCCCCTTTGACTTGAGAAAACCTTTTTTGATCAGCTGAAAAAGCCGTGATTCCTTATCCTCTTCCCCCTCCTTGGCCGTTACCAGTTTTTCGGGTGGGACCAACGCTGAGACAACTTGGAAAGGGGTGATCCGGCCATAACCGACCATCGTCTGAAGATGTTCCAGATTCTTGTACCCCTTCTCGCAAAGCAGCTTCTCAAAAGCCACCCCCTTGAAAAAAGGAGGGCTCTCGAGTCCATGCCGCACAAATTCCCTCTCCAGAAGATCACGCCCCAAGCCGCTCACCCTTTCTATCTGCTCTTCACGAATGAACTGACGGATCTTCGCCTTGGCCCGTGAGGTTCCAACAAACTTGAGCCAGTCCTTGGAAGGCTTGTGGCCGGAACTCGTCAGGACCTCCACGGTGTCACCACTTCGGAGCTGGTAGCGGAGCGGAACGATCCGTCCGTTGACACGCGCCCCGACACATTGATGCCCGACATGCGTGTGGACCGCGTAGGCAAAATCGACGGGGGTCGAGCCACGAGGGAATTCCTTCAGATCCCCCTTGGGAGTAAAAACATAAACATCATTCTGAAAGAGATCGAGCTTGACGGTGTCCAGGTATTCAGCCGGATCGGACAACTCCTTCTGCCACTCCATGAAACGACGGATCCAGCGAAACTTCACCTCATCCTTCGTATCAATTTCTCCTCCCTCCTTGTATCTCCAGTGAGAGGCGATGCCCCATTCCGCTATCTCGTCCATCTCTTTGGTACGAATCTGAAACTCCATCCTCTGACCTTTTGCATCAATCACGGTGGTATGAAGCGACTGATAATTGTTGATCTTGGGAATCCCGATATAGTCCTTGAAACGTCCGGGGACAGGCCTCCAGAGATAATGAATGACGCCCAGGGTCTCATAACACTGGGGGATCGTCTCCACGATAACACGGAACGCAATCACATCATGCATCTGATCAAAGGTAATCGACTGCTGCTCCATCTTTCGATAAATACTATAGAGGTGCTTGACGCGCCCCTTGATATCGGCATGAATTCCGTACTCGAGCATTTTCTTTGTCAGGAGTTCGTGAATCTCTCCCATGAAAGAGGTGCTCTTCTTCTCCAGCTCATCAACCCTGTCTTTTAAATCCCCCCAGACATCCGGCTTCAGATAGCGAAGGCTCAAATTTTCAAGCTCGGAACGGACCTCCTGGATCCCCAACCGGGCCGCAATCGGGGCATAAATGTCGAGCGTTTCCTGGGCGATCTTGATCTGTCTCTCCTCGGAAAGAAAATTGAGCGTCCTCATGTTATGCAATCGGTCCGCCAATTTGACGAGGATAACACGAATATCCTCCGCCATCGCCATGAACATCTTTCTGAAGTTCTCGGCCTGTTTCTCCTCTTTGGAGACGAAATTGATCTGGGAGAGTTTTGTGACACCGTCCACAAGGCGGGCGATCGTCTTGCCGAAAAGCTGTCGGACTTCGTCCAGCGTGACAAAGGTATCCTCCACCGTGTCGTGGAGAAGGCCTGTCGCAATCGACGGGGCGTCCAGACGCATCTTGGCCAGAATCGAGGCTACCTCAAGCGGGTGGATGAGATACGGCTCACCTGACATCCGGAGCTGCCCCTGATGAACCTTGGCTGAAAAAACGTACGCCTTGCGGATGAGATCCAGGTCCGCTTCGGGGTTATAGGAATGGAGCTCATCCAGGATGTCTTCCAGACGGATCATAGTTTGCGGAGCGCCTTTTCAAGCACCTTTTGAGTCTCCCGAAAGGCGTTCTCCAGATCATCGTTGATGATAACACAATCAAACTTTTCTTTCTCTCTCATTTCAACGGCAGCCGCCTCAAGCCGCCTCTTGAGCGACGCCTCCGGTTCGGTCCGACGACTCCGAAGCCGCCGTTCCAGAACGGCCTGTGACGGCGGACTCAAAAAAACGAGACAACTCTCCGGGTAGTTCTTTTTAAAGGTCAGTGCCCCGCGTACATCGATATCCAGGACAATAATCTTCCCGTTCTGTTGGGCCTTTTCCAAAGCGGCTCGGGGCGTTCCATACAGATAACCATGGACCTCCTCTGACTCGAAAAATTCGCGTCGGTCCTTCATCTCCTTGAATTTTTCTTGGCTCACAAAATAATAATCAACCCCCTCCTTCTCTCCGGGTCGGGGCGGACGGGTTGTCACCGAGATGGAAGGAACGGTATTCGGAATCTCATTCAGAATTTTACGGACGAGGGTCGTCTTGCCGGTGCCGGAAGGGGCCGAAATAACAAAAAAGAGTCCTGATTTTTCCCTACTCAACGTTCTGGACCTGTTCTTTAATTCTCTCCAGCTCCGTCTTGAAATCGATCACGCGATGAATCAACTTTGGCCCGACCACTTTCGATCCCAGCGTGTTGATCTCGCGTCCCATCTCCTGCATGAGAAAATCAAGACGCCTCCCCTTCACGCCTGAAGATCGTAGGGCAGATTGAAACTGGGCGAGGTGACTTTCAAGACGTACAATCTCCTCCGTCACATCAGCCCGATTCGCAGCGATTGCCGCCCCCTCCGCAATTTTTTCGTCCGGCAACGTGGTGATATCTTTTAATCGCTGAGCGACCTTCATACGATGTCGATGCTGGTTGAAGCCGGCCTCTTTCTCGATCGCCGAGAGAGACCGGCGCAGGACCAAAAGTTTAGCAGAAAACCATTTTCGGAGATGCTCCCCTTCCCTCTTTCTCATCTTTCGAAGACGACCCAACGCCTCATCAACAACCCGGCCAAGAGGGACCCTCAATCGAGCCGTCTCCTCCCCGCCACCGGATGAAAAGGAAGAGGTTTGCCCATAAAAGGCAACGAGGTCCGCAACCTGAATGGGACCATTCAGGTGTAGCTCCTTCTGAAACCGCTTCAAAAGACGATAGGATCTCTTGAGCGCCTCAAAAGCCGACCGCTCACGACTGACGATCTCCTCCTTGATATAAAGATCAATCTTCCCCCTCTGAAACCGGCGTTTCACCCTCTCGATAATGTCCTGCTCCAGAAGGGCAATCTTTCCGGGGAGCCTGATCGACACCTCACAAAACCGGTGATTGACCGACTTCACCTCGACGGAATAAACCGCCTCTCCCGCCGCTCCTCGTGAGGAACCGTACCCCGTCATTGATTGCATAAGGGAACCTCTAATAATTCAAATTTTCGGCACCTCGAAAAACGGCCCAGCGGTTCGACAAGCTCACCCTCCTGAGCAAAGTCGAAGGAATGCAAGGCGCCCGCAAGGCCGCGACCGGAGCGTACTTTCGTGGTACGTGAGGACGCGGACGAAGCGGGCAACACAGCAGATGGGTAGTTTTTAGAGGTGCCCATAACTACTCCAGTTTGAGTTTGGTCGACCCCAGCAAAACAACATCCCCTTTCTGAAGGAGCCGTGACTCGACCTCAGCGCCATTCACAAAGGTTCCATTTTTACTCACCAAATCCAGAATTCCGACTCCAAGGTCATCATAGAAGATCATGGCGTGGAGACGAGAGATCGAGGAATCGGCGAGTGTTACATCCCCTTTTCGTTCAAACGCCCCCAACTTTTCGCCCTCACCCACTACCGCCCCCCTCTCCTTGTGAAATTGGGTACTGACATAACTCATGACCACCTTTTTGGAGACATCATCAAGACTGATGTTTGGACTTGAACTGAAAACCCGTGTCTTCTCCGTGTCGTTCAGAGATCTCCCCAACGCACGACAACACCCTTTTTCAAGGGTAATCACCTCTCCCTTGTTCTTCCCCTCAACGACCTGAAATTGTATCGCAGGCCCGGCTGCTCCAGAGGCCTGAAATAACTGTGTCTCTTCAAAACCGGTCGCCAATTGCTGGGATTCCTCAAGAAGAAGTGTCGGGATTCCCTCTCGAACAGGGAAGCTCAACTGACAGCTGCGACAGCCAAGCTTCTCAGTCCCCGCCTCAAATTCCAACCGACCCTTGCATCGGGGACAGGCAAGGATGGAAAGGAGCTCCCGTTGAACCATAAAATAAGACTATTCTATCTTTAAGGGGCCTTTGTAACGCTTGTTATAATCCTGAATCACTCGGGTCGTTATATCATCCTTCGATTGGGCGTAAAGAACGGCATCCTGAGAGGTCTCCACAATAAGGTCATACCCCTCCTTCTTCCCGATCTCCTCACACAACACCCTCAGATTTTTTATGATGGAGACGGTCAACTGGGCCTCCTTCTGCGCAATCTCCTGGCGATAGTTGGCAAAATTCTTCTGTAAATCGATTAGCTTCTGATTAAACTCCTCCTCCTTGGTCTTGAGGGTCTCGGGGGAGAGAACAATTCTCTGTTTGGAAAGACTATCCTGCATTTTTTTAAGCTCATCCTGCTGAAGATCGAGCTTTTTCTGTTTCGCATCAAACTCTCTCTTTAAATCCTCCTTGGCCTTCTTTCCCTGTTCCACCTTGTTCAACGCCTCCTGGATGCTGACTGTCGCAATCTTCACAGCCCCCGCCGAATGAACCGGCACCGCCATGAGAAAGGCCAACAAGAGAGCCGTCACACCCGACACCTTAACTGACATATCCCGCCTCCTTTTTTTAAATAATAGGGGGTTATACGGCGTTCGTTTTCAAGATGACAAGGGGAATGTTTGAAAAATCAGGCGTGCTCGTCAGGGATGTTCTATTAAATCAGCACGATCAACCAGCATCGTAGCAAAAACGTCACCCGTTTGAGGCCCTTCTCTTGTCGCAATACCGGACAGATAGGCAATAATTTTTCTTGTATTCCAACCACGCTGACGGAGAGAAGTAACGATTGCTGGAAGATTTTCATAGGCCAAATAGGTCCGCCAGAGTGAATGGGTCGCCAAATAAGACAAAAAAGAGACCCTCTCTTGCTCAGGGGGGAAGTCCCATCGGAGGGAGGCAACCGCCTCGGGAAGGACCTTACAGGCCTCTGCGGCCATTCTTCCGCTAAACCGAATGAGGTGGGCCAGAAGGGATGCGGATCCCTGTGCGGTCAATCCACCGGCCTTCAATCCAGGAATAGTTTCCGGCAAGACCTTCAAGACCCTCCCCCGATCCTCGGCCGCCTGTCCCTCAAGGCTCGTCATAACGGCCTCGATTTCTTTCGGTCTCCACCCGACCTGCCTCATCACAAACATGAGGCTTGGAATCCTTTCGATCGTATTGATCTCGGCATTCGCCCGACGATACGCCTCTACAACGGATCTGGCCCTCTCCGGCCTCACACCCGCGACCACCATGGAGAGCCCATAAAAATCGAGCCCCATCGCTTCTGAAGATCTCGTGGCAAGAACCTGTTCAGCGTGGGGAGCAATCTGGTCCGGATGGAGTCCTTTCTCCATCAACCAGGGTGCCGCTGAAAGTACCTCATCCGCATCCTTCCCGAACTTTTTCAAAATGCGATTGGTCAGGTTCCAGGCCTGTCTCCTCAAGACCCATTGTTCTTTTGCCGTAAACGGATTGGCCACCTTGAAATCATAGCCTTTCTCACGCCGCTTTCTGTTTTCGAGCTGGTGGATCAGAAACGGAACGGCCCGATAATACCGCTCCAACGAGAATCCGTCCCGGCCTAAAACAGAAAGAAGGAGACCCCTATTTTCATCACGCGAAAAACCCCTTCGCACCAGAACAGAGGCAGCTAATTTCAACTCCTCAATCGCCTGCGGCTCATTTTTGAGGAGAAGGGTCAGGACCCGGATCATCTCCTCATCAGAGAGTCCGGCTCGTACCAAATCCGGCACAACCTCAAACGCGATCCCTCGTTGGTCCTTCAGATCATTTGAGAGCCGGAGGAGGGTGTTTTCAACCGCCACGGGTGAAAGGCCCGCCCCACGCAGAGAGGCAGGGGCCCCACTGAGGGTAAGCGATGTCGAATCCAGGGGAGGGGTCAGTCCCTGAACTAACTTTTCCAGCACTACCGTGATACGGAGCGGCTCCAATCCACCCTGATGAAGCTCCAGCGCCGCCCGAAGCGCCAATTGATAGAGCTCCTCCCGATCATGACCGACCGCCTTTTGATCAACAATTTCACGAAAGCGATCAATGTTGACAACTGAAAATCCGGCATCGTCAATAAGGGAACGGGCAATCTCCCTTTTCATACCTCCAAAACTTGCATCGAGATTTTCACCCGCTGGATCAAGGCGATGGAATCTTTTTAAGTGTTCAATCCGTTTTGGGTCAAAAAGCGGCTTTTTCCCGAACGTCTCACGCGCCTTATTGACCTGCGACATGAGCTCCCACATCTCGAGAGAGGAGGATGCATCGAGATCATAGTGGGCAACAACCTCTCCTCCCTCCGCCTCCCGGATAGACCCATCGTGGTCTTTGTCGATGCCATTAAAATCAGAAAGTAGTTCACTAAAACCCTGAATCTTATGAAGATCTCGAATGGCCATATTTTTACCCTCTCTGGACTACTATAGTATTTCCACTTTTAGCGGATACGACTGTACCCGCTAAAAGTTAGAAATACTTATGGTTTATCAACAAAAATGTACTAACCGAAAGCTGATCAATCATACATACGTTATCGTCTGGATCACACGCAAGGTTTCCTTAAATTTTGCTTATTTTGGTTATTCCTAAACCGAAACTTTTTAAGTCAACCACCGATAATCCCTAAGGATGTTTAAAGTTAATCGATCGGCCATCCTTAAGCCTCCGGGGCTAGAGACTGACGGAGAATCTCTCTCTCCACCGGTTCAAAGAGACTTAAGGGGGCCTCTAAAATACCAACCAGGGCAAGTACAGCCGGGCACAAAACTGATTTTGAGCCTCCTGTTTCTCCCGCTCGGGCTCTTTACGGCAAGGTGGGCAACCCGCCTCCGACAACTCAATAACTCGGCCAAGTCCCTCATTTGGGAGGCCCAGCCGTGGCTTGTCGGAAGGGTCGAACGATGTCCGAATCTCCCAGGATTTGTGGAGGAGCTCCTCCATCTCTCACCCGATGAGAGGAGGACGCTCCTCTCCATGGTTCGCGATCACTCGCCTCCGATTGACCGTGACATGCAACGAGTCCTCAAGTTGACCCTGTTTGATCCTGAGACGTGGGATACCGTTTTGGAGGATCTCTCAACTCATGGAACCCGTAGTGAGGCGCTGTACACAACGTTGGTCCCGCTTTTGGAGAGGATGCCCCGATCTCTACAAGATTCACTCTTTGCCAAAATTCCTACCCTTTACCCTCTTGCTGAGAAGGGAGGCTGGTTTATAGCCGAGTGCGTTTTTCCCCCCAAAAGGGCTATTGATGCCTTTGTCAGGGGAATCCTCAGGCCGGAGCAAATTATTAGCCAGGCAGTTCGGGACGGAAAGACAACCTGGGAGGCGTATCAAGTCTATCTTGAAACGGTCCGCACGCGAATTTTCGCTAACACACCGTATGGAGATTATACCATTGAAGATGTCCAGGCGGTTGTGGAATCGATAAGGGCGGTATTAAAAAAAGACCCTTCATTGGGTGAAGAGGCCTCAGTCATTTTATATGGGAGCTTCCCCAATGGGAGGGCGCTCATCGCATCCTCCGACCTGGATGTCGTCCCCTCAACCCCAAGACTCGTAGCATTCTATCACAGAATGGATGCTGCAATTTCTGAGTCACTCAGACCTCGCCATCCTGATATCGATCTGCGCCTGCAAGAATCACCCATACATTTTGACCCAACAAACATGGCAATAGTAAATCCCGTTATGTTAAGAATTAGTGCGGCAAAGACTGAACTCCTGGTCTATTCTCCCTCCAGAGAACCACTCGTCTATTCCCTTTCCTGAGGTCGAAAAGTAGATGCGCAGTTTTTAGAGGCGCCCTTATGGGTGTGTTGAAAAATGGCTTTTGGGGACTGTTCAAAAATGCCCAGCTGCAAGGCACCCCGAGGAGCCGCGACGCAGGCGTACTTGAGGGTACGTCGAGAGATGGCATTTTTCAACAGTCCCCTTATAAAAGAATCAGCGTAACCACTCCCACCCCCCAACAGTAATAGGCAAACCAGTGGAACCGGGCGGTCTGGATGATTTTGAGAAGCCACCGGATCGCGAGAAATCCGGTAACGGCAGAGACCAAAGAGCCGACGAGCAGCGGGCCCTTCGAGATCAGATCCAAAGAGGGAATATTGAACGACTCTAAGAGTCCGGCCCCAAAGATGACCGGGATCGACATCAAAAAAGAGAAGCGGGCCGCCATTCCACGACTGAGCCCACGAAAGAGCCCCGCCACCATCGTAGAACCGGAACGGGAGATTCCCGGGATCATCGCGACCGCCTGGGCAACCCCGATAACGACGGCATCCATAAGGCCTGGTGTTGAATCTCCCTCCTCTTGCTTCGTCTTCATCCGTTGCGTCACCCAAAGAAGCGTACCGGTTATGAGCAGCCCCCAACCGGTTACATCGGGTGAGACAAAGAGGGATTCGATCGTATCCTTGAAAAGAAAACCGACAACGGTGGCAGGAACGGTCGCGATACCAACGGAGAGAAGAAGCCTTGCCCCCTCGTGGCGATCCCCTTTACGACGCACGACCCATAAAAAACTGTCTTTAGCCATCCAGAAAAGATCGGCATAATAATAGACAAGAACGGAGAGAAGTGTCCCCCAATGAAGAGCAACGTCAAAGAGAAGAAGCTCCTCCGCATTGTTAATTCCCATCAAATGTTGGGTCAGGACGAGATGCCCCGAAGAGCTGACAGGCAGAAATTCTGTCAATCCCTGAACCGCCCCCAAAATAATAGCCTGAAAGTAGCTCATTAAAACTGGACCAGGATCTCATTCGTCAGGGGAATCGCCTCGCGGGTCAGAAACCAACGACCGTTTTCCTCCCCCATCGATCCTTTCTCATGCAACCTCGCCAAAACCGGTCCGTAGATCTCTTTCATACTTCTGCCAAACTTGCGACAGAAATCATCCTCACTCACCCCTACCCGTTTGCGAAGCCCCATCATCATGAATTCGCCCATGGCAGTTTTAATCGAGATCTCTTCGGTATGGTCTTCCCACTCCCCCTGAAGATACCGTTTGAGGTCGCGGACGTTTTGGCGGCGTGATCCATAACAATGGACGGGTGACTCGTTGCGTCTCCCCACAGCGCGGAGCTGCGAACGGCTATAGGAAACCGCTCCCGCCCCAAAACCGAGGTACTCCCCGTAATTCCAGTAATTCAGATTGTGCCGACACTCAAAACCGGGGCGGGCAAAATTGGAGATCTCGTAAGGAGAGAGCCCTGAGAATTTCAATCTATCCCCCTGTAAATACTCAAACATCTTCATTTGAACCTCTTCCTCGGGGAGCCTCAGAGATCCCCTGGCATAAAGCGTTTCAAACGGTGTCCCTTCCTCGATCGTTAAGCAGTAGGCGGAAAGGTGTGTTGTCTCAAAAGAGAGTGCGGTTTGAAGCTCTTTCTCAAACTCCTCTACGGTTTGCCCCGGCAAGGCATAGATAAGATCCAGGCCCAAGTTCTCAAAACCGGCCTCCCGGGCATCGGTGAGCGTTCTTTTCGCCTCATTCCCCGAGTGGATCCGCCCCATCACCTTTAAGTAATTATCCTGAAACGATTGAACACCCAGAGAGAGCCGGTTGATCCCCAACTGACGAAAAGCCCCAAGCTTCTCACGAGAAACCGTCTTGGGGTTTGATTCAAGCGTAATTTCAGTCTCCGCTCCCCACCGGAAATGTCTCTGTAACGTAACGAGGATCTCTTCGATAAGCGCTGGCTGCATCAGGGAGGGGGTCCCTCCGCCCAAAAACAGTGTCTGGATCTCCCTTGGACCGACCCTCGAGGCCCTCTCCTGAATCTCTTGAATCAACGCCTTTGTATAAAGCCCTTGAAGGGAAAAATCGTCATGCCCGCGTGGAACGGAGAAGAAATCACAGTAACCGCACTTCACCTCGCAGAAAGGGATGTGGATATAAACCGAGAGGGGCGTTGTCACTGTTGCCACTCATTCAAATTACGGGGTCACTTTTTGACGGGATAGCTTGGAGACGGGTGTTATCTCTTCTTTTCTCACCCAATGCCCGTCAACCTCGGGGTTATTAGGTAGAGTAAAAATCGTCAGGCGACCTGGCACTACCTTTCCCTGAAACATCCGATCCGGTTCGACTTGCTCGGCCGTAAAGAGCCTTTCCCCATGGACGACACGTTGAAGATGGTAGAGGGGGTCATGCCAATCATACCGCCCATCCGGCTGTTGATAATAAACAAACTGATCCGTCACGTGACAATAACTCTGCTGATAACTGTCAATCGGCCAACGGGCCTCGGGGTAATCAGGGTCGGGGACTAAAAAACGAAACTTAACCCTCTCATGACAATCATATTCAGTCTGCTTGATGGAGGACTTCCCAAGAGGCAAAGGAGCCTCCCACTTCATCGTATATTGACGGGTTACAACCAGGTCCTCTCGCCCATCCCCATTTTGATCCCCCACATTTCTAAGGCCTACTGGTCGAGCGTCACTGAATAGATCCATCGTCGCCTCCTTGGATGGGACTGTTCAAAAATGCCATCTTTCACACCCTGGATATCCCTGTGATCGGAAAAAACAGAAAACAGGTGCTAGTTTTGTTGGTTCAAATTTTGATCTTGATATGCTGAAGTGGTTACAATAGACCGCGGACTTAAGAAAGGGTCTTGCACATCGTGTCATTCACTGAAAAAATCAAGGAATTGGTCAGCCTCTCCGGGCCTCAGTATGAAAAGGGGAATCGGCGGGCGAAGGTGATTGCAATCTGCAGTCAAAAAGGGGGGGTTGGAAAGACGACAACCGCCGTCAATCTGGGGACGGGGCTCACCCACTTTCATCAAAAAAAGGTCCTCGTTGTCGATCTGGACCCCCAGGGCCATGTCGAAAAGTCGGTCGGCTCGCTCATTGTCGAAGGATCCGAGTTCACTCCGATCTCCCGGATCCTCACAACCAAAAGGTCGGATATCCTGAATGCGGTGATCAAAACGGAGATGGAAAATTTTCACATCACGCTTGGAGACAAGGAGCTGATTTCCGCAGAATCGGCGATCAGCAACAGGATCGGGCGCGAGTTTATTGTCAAAGAGGCGCTTGCCACCGCACGAACTCATTACGACTATATCCTCTTTGATTGTCCCCCTGCCTTGGGAAATTTAACCCTCAATGCACTCGTTGCATCAGATTACGCCCTCCTTCCCTGTGAGATGAGTGCACTCGCCTTTGAGGGGGTCAGTGATGTGATGGACCTGATCCGCGAGATTCAGGAGAGACTCAATGAAAGACTGAAGGTTTTGGGTGTCCTGTTCACGCGCGTCGACGGAAGAAATATCACGATGAACGACGTCGTCGCGGAAAATATGAAGAAATTCGTCAATGGAGGGTTGTTAAAAAGCCGGATCACCGTGAATACCGACATCAACAAGGCCCAGCTGGACGGAAAACCGATCTTTCTCTACGCCCCCTCTTCCTCCGGGGCAGAGAACTACGAGGCTCTCGCCTCCGAGGTTATGAAGAGATCTGCATCGAAATATCGACGGCCGGTGCCGAATGAGTCAGAAAACCGATCGAAATAAAATCGACTCCCGTTTTGGCGTAATCTTCAAGATGATCGATTGTGATCCCGCCAGAAGCTTCTAGCCTCACCCTTCCATGGACCTGAGAGACGATTTTTTTTAGCTCTCTCGGTGAGAGGTTATCCAGAAGGAGAAGATCGGCCCCGGCGGCAATCGCCTCCTCGATCTGGTCTTCAAGTTTCCGTTCTGAAAAATGACCGATCTCGACCTCGATCACGACCCTGTTTCTGTTTTGGGCCTTCGCCCGCTGAACCGCTTCTGTAATTGAAATGTTCTCCAGGTGATTATCCTTGATCAAAAAGCGGTCATACAGTCCCAGCCGGTGATTTTTGCCACCACCTGCCCTCACCGCGTGCTTCTCCAAGGCCCGTAGACCGGGGGTCGTCTTGCGTGTGTCGAGAATCTGTACCGGATATTTTTTGACCCGGTCGACAAACCGTCTCGTTAATGTGGCGACTCCAGAGAGGTGTTGCAGAAAATTGAGCACGACCCGTTCCCCTTTAAGGAGAGAGACAACGTTCCCCCGAACTTCCGCTATTTTTTGCCCCTCTTGAACCAATGCACCCTCCTCAAAATAACGCTGCCAGACAAGCCGAGAATCAACCTTCAAAAAAACGCGTCGGGCAATCTCCAGACCTGCAACAACCAGATCCTGTTTGGCAAAAATGAGTGCCGTTTTTTCGGCGGTCTGATTCCCGAAAAGTGCCTCGGTCGTGATATCCCCCGTACCGATGTCCTCCCGAAGGGCCAGTTCGATCAGAGACTGAATTTGGTCTGTCATCAATGAATTCCCATCCTGCTTACATGCGGTTTTCCATACTGTTGGGTATTTGGCAAGGTCAGCCCATTTTCCTGACAACTTCCTCCTGGAGAGGATCGAAGGAAGGGGTGCAAAAGGAGAAACAAAATGCTCTCACAAATTGGCTTTAATCTCGCAGGATGGAAAGGCGCTCTCTCCCCCATGCCGGATCAGAATCAAACGGGTCTGACACCTCCTCTCCTGATCGTATCAAGCAACAATCGTTCAAGAGAGGTATCGAATTCAATACCCCCTGTCACGCTCTGGAGGCGTCGTATCGGTAGCATCGGCATGCTGGCGGCGGTTGGTTTCGGCCTGCTTGGACTCCCTCTTTCGGTAGTCAACAGGGACGTCAAGGCGGCAACCGCCTGTCTTTTCGGGGCAGGACTATCAATCCTGGTGGGAGGGCTTTCTTTCATGCCCGACACTGTCGACCTTCTAAAAAATAGTCGACATCCGGTCGAAAGATAAGGATAACGGAATCTTAAAGGGGGAGAATATCATGTCATTTGAAACCTGTACCCATGGCACCAATGCATTGGCGGCCCTTGCCCTCGACCCAATCGAGGACCGTGGGGATTGGGGAGAACTTCTCAAAACCTCGCCGGAGTACCTCGACATTTATAAGGAGTGCGACCGACTCTATCCTGATACAACAGAGCGGGATGTTGCCGGCCTCCTGAACCGAAGGCTCGTTGTCTATTCAAAAAAGAGTCCTTTCTTGAGTTCTCTCTCCAGGGAGGAGAGGGAGGAACAGGTTGTCGACTTGATCGATAAGACACGCGGTCCTCAACACGTCAACCTTGGGGGAAATGTTCTCGTCTTTGGAGGCATCACCCTCATAATGGGCCTTTGTATCGCCCTCACCTATTTTGGGATCCGCAAACCGATTGTGAATCATTTCTATGCCCGAAAGGGACTGACCCCACCCTTTCTGTTAGCAATCCCATTTTCATGGGCCGGTCTCATCACCCCTGGCCTGCTTGGAGGAATCGGGGGAGGGGCCTTTGGCGCCGTTAAAAGTAATACGGCCCTTCATGAGACCCACGAGAGGAGATTAGAAGAGGCTCGACAATTGCTGGCCTCTTAAAGGTTCCGATAGGTTTCCGAGAGGCGTTCTACCTTCTCGACGTTGGTTCTCTGTTTTTGCCGCTCCTCCGCCACAAGTTCAGGGTCAGCATGATTCAAAAAACCAGGGTCGGATAATTTTTTATGGAGTCGATCTCCAAGCTCGTTCAGCTTCTGAATCTCCTTTTCAAGGCGCTTCTTCTCCGTTTCAAGATCGACAAGTCCTTCCAGTGGGAGATAGAGATCCAACCGGCCGAGTGAATAGTGGGCCATTTTTTTTGAAACTGGTTTTGCGGAGACAAACTGGAGACTGCAGGAACGCGTCATCTTTTCTATCATCCCCTTTTCCCCTTCCAGCCAATGCCTCTCCTCCCTCTCCTCAACAGACAGGATCGGCTGAATCTCCTGGGCAGCCTGAATCCCATTCTCACCACGCAATGTCCGAAGTGCCGTCACAATCTCCATCAATCTTTCAACACGCCTTGGCTCTCCCTCAAAGTCCCATTGTTTGGGAGTCGGAAAAGATTCTATTCCGATCGATAGCCCTTCTTTCTGATTTAAAAACTGACAGATCTCCTCCGTGATAAACGGCATGAATGGATGAAGGGCCCGGAGGGTTTCATCCAGAATCTCGGAGAAGACCGACTGATTCAACCGAACCTTGGAGAACTCCAGATACCAGTCACACAAGGTGTGCCAAAAAAAGTCATAAAGTTCCTTCGCCGCCTCATCAAAACGATACCCCTCGATTCCCCTTGTTATTTTTGCGAGTGAAGAGGCCCACTTCTGCAAAATCCATTGATCATAGTCGCTTAAGATCTCGCGAGAGATCTCCTGAGGCGGCAGGCTCACAAAAAAACGCGCCGCGTTCCAGATCTTGTTACAGAAGTTCCGATACCCCTCAATCACGGGCTCGGAGAGCTTCACATCACGACCGGGCACCGCCAGGACCGCCAACGTAAAACGAAAGGCATCCGTACCAAATTGATCCATGATCGTGAGCGGATCAATGACATTTCCCTTCGACTTGCTCATCTTCTGTCCCTGCGCGTCACGCACGAGGGCATGGATATAAATATCCTTAAAAGGAACCTCCCCCATAAACTCAAGCCCCATCATCATCATCCGGGCGACCCAGAAAAAAATGATATCGAAGCCCGTAATCAGAACCGATGTGGGGTAAAAGGTCTTAAGCTCCTCTGTCTGGTCCGGCCAACCGAGTGTAGAAAAGGGCCAGAGGGCGGAGGAGAACCAGGTATCGAGAACATCGGAATCTTGCTCAAGTTCGGTCGAGCCGCAGGTGGGACATTTTTTAGGTATATCACGGGAAACAATAGGAGGACATATCCCCCCCTTCCCCCCCCTTAATTTAAGGGAGGGGATACAGTACCACGCCGGAATCCGATGCCCCCACCAGATCTGACGTGAAACACACCAATCTTTAATCTCACCCATCCAGTTCGCGTAGGTCTTTGTCCAATTGTCCGGAAAGAATCGTGCCTTTCCATCCTGAACCGCTTGAAGCGCCTTTTCCGCGAGTGGCTTTGTTTTTACAAACCACTGCATCGAAAGATACGGTTCCACAACAGTTCGACAGCGATAACAATGGCCAACCGAGAGCTTGTGCGGTTCAACCTTTTCAAGAAACCCTTGCTGCTCCAGCTCTTCGACAATCTTTTTTCGGCATTCGAAACGATCCAACCCCTGAAAGGAGACCGCGTTTTCGTTCATCCTCCCTTCATCCGTAAAAATATTAATACGAGGGAGCTTATGGTCGTTTCCAAAAATGAAATCGTTGAAGTCATGGGCCGGGGTTACTTTAACCGCACCCGTCCCAAACTCCTTGTCAACACGAGGGTCAGAAATAATAGGGATCTCCCGATTGACTAAAGGCAATAATAGTTTTTTACCAATAAGACCTTTATACCGTTCATCTTCAGGGTGAACCGCAACGGCGGTATCTCCAAGCATCGTTTCAGGACGCGTGGTGGCCACCCTCACCCCCACCCCCTCTCCCGCCCTTCGGCATGGCTCAGGGAAGGCCAAGGGGAGAGGAGAGGCAAATGGGTAGCGAACAAACCACAAATGCCCATTCGTCTCATGATGCTCTACCTCCAGATCGGAAAGCGCCGTCTTGCAACGAGGACACCAGTTGATGAGATAGAGATCACGGTAGATCAGCCCCTTGTTGTAAAGACGGACAAACGCCTCACGCACGGCGCGCGAGAGCCCCTCATCCATCGTAAACCGTTCGCGCTTCCAGTCACAGGAGGCCCCCAATCTTTTTAGTTGATGAATGATCTGTCCACCCGACTGCCCCTTCCATTCCCAAACCTTTTCAATGAAGCGTTCCCTTCCCAAATCCTGTCGTTTCTTCCCCTCCTTGGCTATGTCACGCTCTACAACGTTCTGCGTCGCAATGCCGGCATGATCAGTCCCCGGCATCCAGAGGACATTGAACCCTTTCATCCGTTTGTAGCGGGCAAGGATGTCCTGGAGGGTGTTGTTCAGGGCATGCCCCATATGAAGCGAGCCCGTGACGTTCGGTGGCGGGATCACCATACAAAATGGGGGTTTGGATGATTTTGGCTCTGCATGGAAGTAGCCTTCCTTGAGCCAGACTTCTGACCATCGTCTCTCAACTTCATGCGGCTCGTACGCCTTGGGGAGTTCCCTCTTCATGAGAATCAGGACTTAGAAAAAAATGGACTAAATTGCACGAAACTTTTTATCAGCAACGATCCTGAGCCCCTTCAAGGTCAGAAACGGCTCCAGCTTTTGAATGGTCCGACACTCCTTGGCAATCAAGGTGGCGAATCCACCAGTCGCTATCACTGCCGTTTTCATACCAAGCTCCTTCTGAATGAGCCCTACCAGCCGATCGACGAGACCGGCGTATCCATAATAAACGCCTCCCTGGATACACTCCCTCGTCTGCCTCCCAATAACCCGCTTCGGTTTTGCAATTGAAACGAGCGGTAGCTTGGCTGTCTTCTCATGTAACGCCTCAAGGCAGATTCGTAAGCCAGGAACGATCGGTCCACCAAGGTATTCCCCCTGCGCTGAAACGACATCCAAGGTCGTCGCAGTCCCGAAATCAATGATGATAATGGGAACGGTCTTTAAATCCCCCCTCGCCCCCCTTTGACTTGTCCTGAGCCCTGTCGAAGGACAAAGGGGGGTTGGGGGGATTTTCCATGCCGCAACTGCATTCGCAATCCGATCGGCCCCCACTTCTGACGGTTTTTTTGTCTTAAACCTGATCGGCAGTTTTGTCCTGGATGTCACAAACAGAGGCTCAACTCCAAATTTCTTTCTGAGAAGAAGACGGAACGGTTTATCCAGTCGGGGGACAACACTTGCCACGACAACGCAATTAACTTGCGAGATCCAAAGTTTCCGCAAAAGGGAGAGCCCCTTGTGGGTCTCAAAACGACGATGCCACCGGAGCCGCTCCCCCTCAAATAGGCCGACGACAATATTTGTATTGCCTACATCAATGGCGAGAATCTTTCTCTTCCCCTCACCCACAAAGGTCTCCTTGAAGGGCCATCATCTTTTCCAGCAGCTTATCCAAGATTTTTTCCCGATCAAAGGTCTTCCCCGTTTCTATCTTGAGCGATGTCGCAGTGTTACGCACCTCTGGTGAAAAATCGTCCAGATCGGTATTCACATTAATTCCAACCCCGCAGACAACCCATCGTATCCTCTCTCCCTCCGAACTCATTTCGCAGAGGATCCCTGCCACTTTCTTGTCATGAATTAAAAGATCATTAGGCGCTTTGATCCGGAGCCCATCAGCAATATACTGCCGTAAAAGATCCTCAACAACAAAGGCGATCTTGGGGGTGATCTTTACGGCATCGGAGGGTGGACGATTGGGGCGAAGCAAAAAAGAGAGATACAGATTTTTCCCGGCAGGTGATTCCCATTTCCTCCCTTCACGACCCCGTCCCACCGTCTGATGATCCGCCATGACAACGAGCCGTTCCGCCTCTCCTGCCCTCGCCCGGCGGATCACCTCTTCGTTTGTGGAATCGATTGAGGAGAACCGGAGCACCCTAAAGTTCCACTTGTTTTCTGTTTTCATCTGATCCACAATTGCCCTTACTTATGACAAGTCATCCTTCTCGTAAAGTGTTCCTGCTGTTGGGTGCATTGTATCTAGTCGTCGGTTTTTCGCTCGGGCAGACCTCAATCCCCTCCTCCTGCGGAACCGATACGACAAGTCAGGCAGGAAGCGGTACCTCCTCTTCGAACTCGGGAGGAAGTTCAGGGAGTTCACTAACACTCACAAGTGATGACATTACAAGCGGCGGAACAATCGCCTCCACCTTTGCAATGACCGATTGCATGGGAGGCAACCAGTCTCCCCATCTCGCCTGGTCAGGTACCCTCCCCTCCGGAACCTTGAGTCTTGCCGTGACCGTAATTGACACAAGCTTTAACAACGCCGTTCACTGGCTCCTTTACAACATCCCAACCACGTCAACGACGCTTTCGAGAAACAGTTCTCCGAGTGAAATCTCAAATACAACCCGCGAGGTGCAGAATGTCTACGGGGATATCGATTACGGCGGCCCTTGCCCGCCGACCGGCGAGAGCCATACCTACCAGTTTACAGTTTGGGCGCTTGATGTTGCCGACCTCATGAACGTCTCCGGTTTCAACGCCAACAGCGGCTCCTCCGCCTACTCGCTGCTCCAGGAGCATGACTTGGCATCGGCCAGTTTCAACGCCACTTTCGTTGGCCCTTAACAGGATAGCGACAAAGGCCCATCTACTGCGGGCTTCGACTGAGCTCAGCCGAAGTCTTGCCCGCTTCAACCGCAATCCTCACGTACCGGTAAAGTACGCTCCGGTTGCGGCCTTGCGGGCGCCTTGCATCTGGACCTTTGTCGCTATCCTGTTATTCGATTTCTTTTCCCGGCATCGAGGACTTCACAATCATCATAAGCTTCGTATTGACCCGGCGAAAATTAGAGAGAAGATCAAGGTGGATCGAACTCGTTTCAAACGCCTCCTTGATCCCCCTGTGCAATCTCTGGAGATGGCCCTCGCGATAACGGCTCTCCAATTCCTCCAGATGTTTTTCGTGACGCACAATTTTGCGCGCCAGAGATTCATCCTCCGTCGTCAGGGTCGAGAGGGCGAGTTGAAAGTTTTCCAGGACCTTGCTGTGTAAATCCTGGATCTCTTTCCAACCCTCGCCTGAGAAAACTCGTCCCTTATGGATCTTCTTCTGGGCCAGCTCCAGAATATTCTTGTTGATGATATCACCGATCTCTTCAAAATCACTCGTCATCGCGACCAGGCTGAGTTCCAGGCGTCCCTGCTCGGGATTGATTGCCTCCTGTGAAATTTTTGCAAGATAGAATTTAATCTCCCGATCCAGGATATCCACCTTATCGTCCTTCTCCTCGATCATTTCGATCAGCAACGGATCATCCTTCTCAAAGACTTCGATCAGGTCACGAAACATCTCACAGGCAATCTCTCCCATCCGAAGAATTTCGCGTTTTACATTGGCAAACGCCAGAGCGGGAGAGTCAGTGGCATCCTCCGAAAGATACTTCGGCCCAAAAAGGTCCTCGCCGGGAGGTGGAATCGGAACCACCTTCCGGATTATCCAGGCACCCTGACGGATGAAAGGAAGAAAAAAGACAGAAAGGGCGAGGTTAAAACAGACATGGGATAAGGCAATCTGACCAGCCACATTTCCTGACAAGGAGAGAAGCGAGGATAACCACTCAACCCCCTTGACTGTATTGGCAAGAAAAACAAGGGCAACAGAGGCACCACTCAATTTAAAAAACAGATGGGCAAGTGCCACCTGCCTCGCCGGAGCCCCACCACGCGCCCCGTGTAGAAAGGTCATGGCACACGTCCCAACATTCGCCCCCAAGACAAGAGGAACGGCATGGGACATATCAATGACCTGGGAGAGCGCCATCGCAATCGTGAGTCCCAGGGTTGTCGCACTATTTTGAACCAGGGCCGTGAATCCAATTGCCAAAAGAAAACTGTAGGAAGGTTTTTCCGATAAGAGATTAAAAATTTCGACCAAAAAGTGATTTTCACGAAGGGGAGTCGTGATCTGAACCATCAACTGCATCCCCAAAAAAACAAAGCCAAAGCCCATCACAATCATACTGAGGTAGCGGATTTTTTTACTCTTAAAAAAAATCTCGATAAAGATTCCCGTCACAAGCATGAGGAGGGCATACTCCGCCACCTGCCGGATCGAAAGCAGGATGACGACGAACGCAGTCCCAATATCCGCCCCGAGGATCACCCCCATCGCCTGCTGGAGAGAAAGGACACCGCTTGTTGCAAATCCGATCAGCATAACGGTTGTCGCAACGGAGCTTTGCAGAATGAGGGTCACAAGAACACCGGTCAAGAGGGCCGAAAATCGGTTCTCGGTGAGCGCTGAAACAAGCCGCCTCAACCGATTACCTGCCAGGAGCTGGATTCCGATGCGCGATTGGCGAATTCCATAAATGAAAATGGCAATCGCCCCCAGAAAAGAAATAAGCGAGAAGGATGTCAAAGAGATCTCCTCTTTAGGAAGCTAAAGGTAGTGCCTCAGCCAACCTCACAGAAACAATCTTTGAAATGCCCGCCTCCTCCATCGTGACGCCATAAAGGCGGTGGCATTGCTCCATGGTCCTCCGGTTGTGCGTAATCAGGATGAACTGGGAGCGCGGAAGAATCTCGGAGAGAAGTTTATGAAAGCGTTCCACATTGGTATCATCCAGAGGGGCATCCACTTCATCCAGAATACAAAAGGGTGATGGTTTAACTAAAAATATTGAGAAAATAAACGCAACGGCCGACATCGCCTTCTCTCCTCCCGACAAGAGACCGATGTGGGAGAGTTTTTTACCCGGCGGCTGGACAAAAAGATCCATCCCCTGGGAGGCTCCATCCTCCGACTCCGTTAAGCGGAGTTCGGCCGAACCACCACGGAAAAGCCTCGGGAAAAGCGCCTTGAACTTTTCATTGACCAAGACAAACGTCTCCTCAAATCGCTTTCGGGTCATCTGGTTGATCTTCTGTATCGCCTTCTCAAGGGCGAGAAGAGACTGTTCGAGGTCTTCCGTCTGCCGCCCCAAAAATTCCTGGCGTTCCCGAAGCGCCTCATATTCCGGGATGGCCCCCAGATTGACATCCCCAAGCTTTTCAAGACGTGCCTTAAGTTCCGACAGGTTTTTCTCTTCCAGAGAACGATCGATCGGCACTGCCTCCTCCCCAAAAGCAACTTCCGTTAGCGAGGTGTTATATTTTTCAAAAATCTGTTCACCCATGTGGCGAAGATCTCCCTCCAGACGTGACAACGTAACACGCAAGTCCCCTGTATGACTCCTGGCGAGATCGTACTCTTTTCGGAGAGTGCGAGTCCTGGCCTCCTCCTCTTCCAATGTACGGGAAATCGCCTGATGCTCCTTGCGGATCTGATCGGCAGAAAGGGTTAAGGCCTCTACTTTTCCCTGCAAAACAGCCCTCTCCGCCTGCTCGCTCTCTTTCTCTTCCTGTAGTCTGTTGATTTTTTCTTCGGCGCGCCGGAGGGCCTCTTCCACTTCCTGTAACCTTTTCAGTTCTTTGGTGAGATGCTCTCCCTCCTTGTCCAGAGAGATTTTTTTGATATCCTCTTCATGTTTCCTCCGGTTTAAATCCTCCAAGTCAAGCGAGAGCTCCGAAAGGGTTCCTTCAAACTGGCTCACGCTATCCTCCTTCAAACTGATCTCCTCTTCCAGGCGGGCGACCTCGATTCGAAGCTCCCGGATCTCCCTCTTCTTTTCCAAAAGCATCTTACCTGGCAATCCGGCGGATCCCCCGCTCACAACACCGAACGGATCGACCACCTCTCCCTCTAAAGTAACAAGCGTTTTGTGGTGACCATTCGACCGCCAAAGATCGATCGCCTTATCAAGATTTTGAACAAGAATGACATCTCCCAAAAGATACTGACCTACCTTCAAGGTATCGGCTTTCAACTTCACCAGGTCCAGCAGTGGGCCAATGACACCCGACTCCTGGTAGGGAAACGGATTTTCCTCTTTCTCACGGATATCAAGCGCAATGAAGGTGCTCCGTCCCGAGGCCTGTGACTTCAGGAAAGAGACCGCCTCCAAACCTTCTTCATGGCTTTTGACAATAACATACTGAAGTTTTTCCCCTAGCGCCGCGCTGACGGCCATCTCATACTCCTGGGGCGAATCAACGTAATCCGCAACAACCCCAAGGACCCCGGACGATGTGCTCCCCTCCCTCTTGGCCCTAAGGATGTTACGCACCCCTTCCTGATAACCTTCAAAATTTCTTTCAAGATCAACAAGAGATTTGAAGCGTGACCTTTTCAGGCTGATCTCTTCACGACGAATCGCCAACTCCTTTTCGAGAACCTCTTTCCTCTCTTTTCCGGAGGCAATCCTCGCCCGAAGCTCCTCCATCTCATGATGCACGGAAGAGGAATCGCTTCTCAAAATCTCGAGCTGCTGAGCGATACGGCCTACCTCTTGCCTGATTTTCTCTCCCTCCTGCAGAATCTGGGTCGACGAGGCCTTCTCCTCCTCGAGGCGTTTCTTCTCACGAAGCTGAAACTCCTCCTTCGCCTGTAAAAGTTTCAGGCGACTTGTTGCCTCGAAAAGGGCCTCTTGTCTGCGGTTCAGCTCCCGATCTTTCTCCAAAAGCTGAAGACGTGCCGACTCCTGGCTGGCGTCAAGTGCGGAGATCCTGGTCTGCGATTCCAGCTCACGCCGGTTCCAATCAGAGAGCAAACTTTCCAACTCCCCTTTCTCCGTATTCGCCTCCCGGTAACGAAGACTCGCTAATTTCAAATCAAGACTTTTGACCTCCTCCTTGAGCTGCCGATATTTTTCCGCCTTCTTGACCTGCCGATCGAGCGAGCCAATCTGGCGTTGCACTTCCACCAGAATATCCTTCAGACGGGCAAGATTCTGGCGTGTGGCCTCCATTTTCCGGACTGCCGCCTCCTTACGCGCCTTGAATTTTGAGACACCAGCCGCCTCTTCAATGAGCAGACGACGATCCTCCGGCTTGGCATTAATTGCAAAATCGATTCTGCCCTGCTCGATGACGGAATAGGCGCGATGCCCAACGCCGGTTCCAAGAAAAAGGTTGATGATATCCCGAAGCCGGCAGGGGATCTTGTTGATCAAATACTCGCTCTCTCCATCGCGAAAGAGACGCCGGGTAATCGTAATTTCTGAAAATTCCGTGTAGGGAGCTGGTGCAATCCCATCTTCTGTCGAAAAGGTGAGTGAAACCTCCGCCATGTTAATCGGCGGCCGGGTTTGAGATCCGTTAAAGATGACATCTTCCATACCGCGACCACGCAGACTCTTGGCGCTCATCTCCCCCATCACCCACCGGATCGCATCAACAATGTTTGATTTTCCGCAGCCGTTCGGCCCGACAATCCCGATCAATGGGGAATCGAAGTCAATAATCGTAGGGTCGACAAAAGACTTAAACCCTACCATTTCTAATTTCTTAATCTGCATCTTTCGATATGCCCAATAGCCCTAAATTTTCAAGCACTTAGGATGGTAACATAGGCCATTAGGGGTGTAAAGGTGAAATTGTATGGTCACGACAATATGTCAGTTTGCCTTCTCCTTGAGTGACGCGTGTGCCGCGGCAAGACGGGCAATCGGGACACGGTAGGGAGAGCAACTGACATAATGAAGCCCCACCTCGTGAAAAAACTGGATTGAGTCGGGATCACCACCATGCTCTCCGCAAATGCCGATCTTGAGGCCTGGACGTGCCTTCCTCCCCTTCTCGATCGCAATCCGGACAAGTTCACCGACCCCCTGAACATCGATCGATACAAACGGATTTTTTGGAAAAACCCCATGGTCGACATAGAACGGCAGGAAGCCAGCCGCATCATCGCGCGAAATACCAAAAGTCGTTTGTGTCAGATCATTCGTCCCGAAGGAAAAGAAATCGGCAACCGTGGCAATCTCATCCGCGGTCAACGCCGCACGCGGGAGCTCAATCATCGTTCCGACCAGATAGGGACATTTGATCTTTCTGCGATTTAAGACATCCTGGCAGACCTGTTCCGCCTCTTCCCTCATCCGCTTGAGCTCTTCCACATGACCCACTAACGGAATCATAATCTCGGGATAGACAGTAACCCCTTCACAAGTAAGGTCGGCTGCCGCCTCCATGATCGCCTCCACCTGCATCCGGTAGATCTCGGGATAGGTGACACCGAGTCGGCAACCACGGTGCCCCAGCATCGGATTCGCCTCATGCAACACCTCGGCCTGAACCTTGATTTTGGAAACAGAGACCCCAATTCGACGGGCCAGATCTTCCAATTCCCGATCGGTCTTCGGAATAAACTCGTGCAGAGGCGGATCAAGCAAGCGGATCGTTACCGGAAAACCCTCCATCGCCTTTAAAATGCCCTTGAAGTCCGCGCGCTGGATCGGAAGCAGTTTGGCAAGCGCCTTCTCGCGCTCTCCCCTCTCCTGCGCAAGAATCATCTCACGCACAATATCAATACGGTCCGGATCAAAAAACATATGCTCTGTCCGGCACAGGCCGATTCCTTCAGCACCAAAGGAACGTGCCACCGCAGAGTCATGCGGCGTATCGGCATTGGTCCGTATCTTAAGCCTTCGGTATTTGTCAGCCCACTTCATCAAGATTCCGAAATCACCGGAAAGATCCGGCTTGGTGGTCGGGACCCGTCCCCAAATCACCTCTCCGGTTGAACCATTCAAGGTAAGCCAGTCTCCCTTTCGAACCTGACGATTCCCGATCTGAACCTGATCCGCCAAAAACTCGATTTCGGTGCAACCGGAGACACAGCATTTTCCCATTCCCCGAGCGACAACGGCGGCATGGGAGGTCATCCCACCCCGCGCCGTCAAGATTCCTTCTGCGACATGCATCCCGTGAATATCCTCCGGTGACGTCTCCTGACGGACCAGGATCACCTTTTCCCCCCTGCCAACCCATTCCTGCGCCTCATCCGCAGTCAGGACCACGCGCCCTACGGCAGCTCCCGGTGAGGCGGGCAAACCGTTGGCCAAAACCTCCTTGGGGGCGTTCGGATCCAGCGTGGGATGAAGGAGCTGATCCAATTGGGCGGGCGCGACACGCAAAATCGCCTCCGGTTCCGTAATCAAACCTTCCGAAACCATCTCGACCGCTATCCGGACAGCCGCATGAGCCGTTCTTTTTCCGGATCGGGTTTGAAGCATCCAGACCTTGCCGTTCTGGATTGTAAATTCAATATCCTGCATCTCACGATAATGCCTCTCCAGCCGCTCCTGAATCTGGAACAATTCACGATAGGCAGCCGGCATCACCTTCTCAAGGGAGTTCGCCGTCCCGTTAATAGAATGCGGCGTACGAATCCCGGCAACAACATCTTCCCCTTGCGCATTCACAAGGTACTCACCAAAAAACTTTTTCTCACCGGTCGCGGGATCGCGTGTAAAGGCAACACCGGTGGCACAATCGTTCCCCCTATTTCCGAAAACCATCGCCTGAACATTGACCGCAGTCCCCCAATGTTCGGGGTATTGATGAATTCTGCGATATTCAATCGCACGACGGCTGTTCCACGACTTAAAGACGGCACCGACCGCTCCCCATAACTGGAGCCACGGATCGGACGGAAATTCCTGCTTCAGTTCCTTTTTTACAAGGGAGAGAAAAGAGCCGGTCAGCTCTTCCAGATCGTTCAGGTCGAGCTCCGTATCAAGTCGGACCCCCTTCTTCTTCTTTTTGGCATCGAGAAGCGCCTCAAAATGCTCGTGACCGAGACCAAGGACCACATCCGAATACATCTCGATAAAGCGGCGATAGCTGTCAAAAGCGAACCGGCGATTCTTTGTCCTCCGTGCAAGTCCCTCAACGGTCCTCTCGTTTAGGCCCAGATTGAGAATCGTGTCCATCATGCCTGGCATACTGACACGAGCACCGGAACGAACCGACAATAATAGAGGATTTTCAACAGAGCCAAACTGACCTCCCATCACCTCCTCAACTCGTGAAAGGCCCCTCTTGACCTCCTTTTCCAGGCTGTCGGGAAATCTCCCGCCGTTACGGAAGTATTCCGTACAAAGCTCCGTCGTAATCGTAAAACCGGCCGGGACAGGAATTCCCAAATTGACCATCTCGGCCAGACCTGCCCCCTTGCCTCCCAGAAGCTCCTTCTGTTTGCCGTCTCCATCGGCATGGCCAGCACCAAAAAAATAGACCTCTTTTGCCATAACACCCCCCCTTTTTTTTGAAATTCGTCCTCTCTTCAATCAAAACCTCTCAAGAATTACAACGGCTTTTTAAACCGTTCCTGCAGGTAGCAATCAACCTGATCAATTGCAATCCGGTCCTGCCCCATCGAGTCCCGATCCCGTACCGTCACCTTGTGATCCGTCTCGGAGTCAAAATCACAGGTGACACAAAACGGGGTGCCAACCTCATCCTGTCTTCGGTAGCGTTTACCGATAGAACCGGTGTCATCATACTGGACACGCCATCTTCCAGACAGCTCCCGGGTTATTTCACGCGACCTTTGCATGAGGGAATCTTTGCGGGACAGTGGCAACACAGCAACCTGAATCGGGGCCAGGTGATAGGGAATACGAAGCAACATCTCGGTCTCCTTCACACTTTCGGTCGTCGTGGTTCTTCCCCCTTGAATCTCCTCATAGGCGTTCAAAAGACAAATCAGGACCGTCCGGGTTAACCCAAAAGTCGGCTCAACAACATGCGGAAAAAACCGCTCTTGTGTCACCGTATCGGTGTACTTCAAGTCCTTGCCTGATTTCTCAGAGTGATTCTTGAGATCGAAATCAGTCCGATAGGCAAGGCCGAAGAGCTCCTTCCATCCCATCGGGGTTTCATACTCAATATCAACCGTGCGGCTCGAATAATGGGACAATTCGTCTTTGGTGTGCTCACGCACCCTGAGCTTACCAGGATTCAATCCCAATTCACGCGTCCAGGCCCACATCTCCTCCAGCCAGTATTCAAACCACTTCTGCCATTCCTGGGGAGGAACAAAATATTCAAACTCCTGCAGATCAAATTCGAGTGTCCGAAAGGTAAAATTTCCCGGAGTGATCTCATTTCGAAAAACCTTGCCGGAGGCGGCAATTCCAAAAGGGAGCCGCATCCGCATCGACTCGGCAATCGTCCGAAAATTGACAAACATCCCCTGAGCCAGCTCTCCCCGCAGATAAACGGCTGACTGCTCCCCTTCGAGGACTCCCAAAGAGGTTTTAAACAACAGGTTAAAAATCCGGGCCGGTGTAAACTGGCGCATCCCACAATGAGGACAGGCGATTTTGAGTTCCAAAATCAGCTGGTCCAACTCCTGAATCGATTTCCCCTCGACCTTGACCGAAGGATTCTTCTCCTCAATGAGATGGTCGGCTCGATAGCGCTTTTTGCACTGCTTGCAGTCAACCTGGGCATCATTGAAATTGGCAACATGACCGGAAGCGACCCAGACATTGGGATTCATGAGAATAGCAGGATCAATGCCAACCATATCGGACCGGCTCTCAACAAAACGTCTCCACCAGGCCTGCTCGATGTTCCTTTTCAGCTGAATACCGAGGGGACCGTAATCCCAGGAGTTGGCTAGCCCCCCATAAATCTCTGATCCCGGGAAGATGAATCCGCGACGCTTGGAGAGTGAAACCAGCTTTTCCAGTGTAACGGCCATACCCTTCCTTCTTACAAAGCCGGTTTATTCTTGGCAATCAGATTACTTATTGCTTTTTAAGGGCCCCTCCTTATAATTTTTACGTGCCACTGATTCGGGGGACTCTTTCAGCGCTAATCATATGCCTTGTTCTCGTCTCCTGTGGAGGCGCTGTAAAGGATGAGCGAGGCAAGAAGGGTTCACTTTTTCAGAGGAGGGAAAAGAAACCTATTTCGGTTGCTACCCTCCGGGTGGCCGCCAAGGAGATCCCGTTTGTCTTGAAGGCAAAGGGCAAGACAGAGGTCTCGGACAAATTCCAGGTCAAGGCGCCTGAAGTGACGAGTCGTGTTGCGGAGATTTACGTTGAAGAGGGACAAAGCGTGGAAAAGGAGTCCCCCCTCCTCCGGTTCGATGATGAACCGCTTCGCGAAAAACTGGAGCTCCTCCGAACGGAACAGGAGGAGGCGGAGAAAGGACTCGAAGATGCACGTTACCTCGATAAAAACAAGGAGCGGTTGCTAGCCGCCGAAAAAATGATTCAAGAAGAAGCGGACGGGCTCGATGAAAGGATCCAAAAATATGAATCAACCCTCGAAAGGGTCAAAGCGGAAATCACCTCTTACGAGAAACAGATCACCTTGACGGAGGTTAAAGCGCCTATTGCCGGGCTCATCACGAAGAGGGATGTTTCCGTCGGAGAAAAAACGGAGAAAGACAAGTTGATCCTTGAAGTCGTACTGATTGAGCCGTTGCGTTTCATTTTTGATGCCCCCCTGGAGGTTGTCACCTCAATGAAAATCGGAGACCCGATCCCGGTTGTCTTTTCCTCACTCAAGAAGAAAGAGTTTGTCGGCGCGATTACCACTGTTGGAGCAGAGGCGGGGGCGGGAGGCGACGTGCAGGTCAAACTCCTCCTCCCCAACCAAACCCAGGAATTGAAGGGTGAGGTTGAGGGCGAGATCAACTACCCCACATCGATCAAGGAGAAGGTCATTCTGATTCCCTCACAAGCGTTGCTCAAGACAGAACGCTCCACCTATGTTTTCAAAATAGTGGATAAAAAGGCAAAGCGTGTTCCGATCGGAACCGCCGGAGAGCATGGAGGGGAAGTGATCGTCACGCGAGGTCTTGAGGAGGGGGATGTTGTAATCACCTCTCCAATTCAAAATCTGAAGGACGGTTCGCTTGTCGAGATGCAATCATCATAGAACATTCCTCCTAATACTGGCGATCTGCCTCTCCTGGGTCCCTCCGCTTTTAGGGGAGTGGAAAGAGATCGGACCAACCCTTAACTATCAGCTTGTCCAAAAAGATTTCCCCATTCATCTTTTCAAAATTGATCCTAAACAATGGTCGCTCGACATCCTTGTCGCCTCCCATTATGGGATGACGACCCTGACTGCCAAGGAATTCCGCGAAAAAAGCCGTGCCACCCTCGTTATTAACGGCGGCTTCTTCAATGAACATTTTAAATCACTTGGGCTTCTGGTTCGAAAAAGTGAGATTATTAATCCACTGCGAAAGGCCGACTGGGGAATTTTTCAGGTTCAGGAGAAGACCGCTTCCATTATCCACCGCAAGGAATGGACCGGGCTTGGTGTCATCACGGCGATTCAGGTTGGTCCACGCCTTTTGATCAGCGGGAAAATTCCTTTTTTCAAACCGGAGCAAAATCCCCATCGACGCTCCGCCGTTGGAATAACAGAAACAGGAGAAATCGTCATCGCCCTCTCCGAGAGCCCCCTCTATCTGAGTTCGTGGGCCAAGATCCTGCAACAATGGGCGGTCTCTGCCTTGAGCCTTGATGGCGGAGGCTCGTCTCAACTATCAGCAACGCTCCCTGGATTTTCACTGGAAGTTTCGGGAACGACGGGGGTTCCCAACGTTGTAGCGATATTCCAAAAAAACTAAATTCCGGCAATCCTATCAGGCCTCCCGCCTGGCATAGGTAGCGTGTTGTCTCTTAAAAATTCTAAGAATGCCCTATATCCTCTCCTAAGAATACGTTCTGTAGTGAAATCATAGGGACCCTCTACTCGTGGCTGCCCCGGGAAATATTTCGCCCACCCAGGAGCACCTCTACAGACAGTCCTCCCTCTATCAACAACAGGAAAAAGATGACTCGGCCTGACGGTGCCATAAAGAAGTGCTTCGCCCAATCCCCAAGCATAAACGGCAGCAGCATCATTTTGTGGACTGATCCCTGTTCCACAGCCAGAGCACGCATCCGCATAAGCTCTATTTCCACGAACAAGGATCTCAGCCTTTGCCGGAATAACGGGAAACTCCCTTCTAGGAAATTTCCTCTTAATAATTCGATCGAGTGCCACTTCAGCATCGGCGGTAGTCCTAAACCTCTTCTCCATGATCGCAAGTGCCATCTCACGACCAGTCATCGGAGCTCTCTTTTCCGCCAACTCGCGGAGCCTTGTCTCTAAATAGATTGCGTTGAGACGGGAGCTATCGTTGAATTGGATGATCGCCCGAACTTCATCCGGCACGCCGCCAATACCCTTCAAATATCTTTCGGCAATCATCGTCAGGCGGGCCGTTCGGCTCATCCTTCGACCTTCCCCTTTGACAATCTGAGAAGCGCTCCTCACTGGTACTGACCGTGTAATAGCCGGTGCCGTGTACCTCACTCCTAGGTTGCGTTCAGTCATCCGTTTTATCGGCATCGGTACAGCTGCCACTCGGCTAGACCTGACGTAGGCATCTGGGTCAAAATCGACCCGTGGCCTAAAGGCCGATCGTATAAGCCTTCCAGCAGCCACACCTGCCAGTGCATAGAACCCTGATACGATTGATGTCCTAATAAAATGGTTGTCCCAATTGTATCCACTAAAGACATTGAAGGCACTCGGTTCAGGTGCAGGAGGAGGTTCACTAAATAATGGCCCTTTAAGGTGTAAATAATTAGGGGGTGATATGAATGGTGTTATCATTTTGTTCTCCTCGCTGTTTTGCTTATCGGCTTTGTCACTTAAAAGTTGCTTAAGCCTATGTTCCTTTTTTAAATGGTCTTTAATCGGTTGGGAGGGGACTATAACTAGAGCTAACCACTCATCGAATCGAGAAATTCCTTGTTGGTCTTTGCGTTCTGCATCTTGTCGGTCAAGAACTCCATCGCATCGACCACGTTAAGCGGTTGCAGGACACGATTCAAATGAGTAACCGTTCTACTCAGAGAGCCCACAATAACCAGGGATCGGACCGCTGTTTCCGTCAGGATCAATACAGGTTTCCGTCGGAAGACAGTCAATATCGCTCGAATCAATTCTGCCTGCCCTTGTTGGATCGCAGATGTACTCCTGCACGGAATAAATAGTACGGCCATAACTTAATCTCGAGTGACAAGAATCAGCATAAATAAATGATTGATCTAGACTATCATGTACTGTCAACGTCACGGAACCTCCAATCCCTGGCATCATTCCACCATCGCTATCATCACAGCTAAAGGTAATACCTTCGTCAATTTCCTCATTGCAGTTGTCATCCCGGCCATCCAGCCGTTCGAGTTCTATACCGGGGTTTGTAGAAGCTCTATTATCGTCACAATCCCCACCCCCAAAGGAACAAATAGAAAGTATCCCATCCGAGACCATAGCCATATTCAGGTCGCAATAGTTATCACGATCATCATCACAACCCTCATCAACTCTCCCATTACAATCATTATCAGTATTGTCGCAGATTTCAGGGGCATAAACACAATCTGGTTCACCTAAATCAATCTGTACCACGGCTACCCTCTCCGAAGAAGTCGATGGCCCGACAAAGCGGACCTGCCATCCAAGACCTGTCGTACATGTTTCGCCAGGAAGGATAAAACCATCAAAAAGGTCATCCCTCCAATCCTCGCGAGAGTTGGGGCTACAATCAAGCAAATAGGTATGGCGGCCATTCTCGTCTGTTGTACATCTCAAGAAAAGAACGCCGATCGTTGCAAAATCAAAAGAATACAGATTTTCGAGACGAGATTGATCTGCAGAAAGGATGGCATCCATAATTATCATGCGATCATAACCAAGGGGCTCCCTGTATTCAACGGATAGGGTGTCACAAGGTTCCGTGACGAAGCGTTCTGCCCGGTAATCGTGAACGACGCCACTGGTCAGGGCATTATCTACTTCAAGCTGGATACATTGAGGATCGGTACTACCAGCTTCAACGGCCCCCAAGAGATCGGGGAGAGCAGAAGATAAACCAGCCTCCATCTCCAACCACCCCAATTTTTCCTTATAAGCACAGTTAAAATGGCCATGGCCAGGGTAGGCAGCCATCGTATCAAAGGGGTCCCCATAATCCGACCTCTCAAGACAACTCCCCCCAAAGACCGACTCGCCACAATCGAGGTCATGCGCATGATTCAAACCTAAGACATGCCCCCCTTCATGAAGGATAGTTTCATCATCAAAATGGTTACGCCCCATCGTGATGGTGTGCAAGGCAACCAACCCATCATCCGTGGGCCACTCATGCCTCCCTAAATATCTGCCATTGCCTGCAGCGGTAGGATACAAAAGAAGCCAATCATAATTGGCAAAGTTCACCTGATCCTCACAGAGACGGATCATAGTTGGAATGATAAGACCAGAAGAGATCGACGGTCGCGTGCTATCTGCATAGGCCTCACAAACATCAAATCCTATGGAAAACTGACCAAAGGAAAGTTCTCTGAAGCTCTCTTCGGCCGATCTTGTCTCACGATCAACCGTCGCCCGATCACTGATCGCCGCCTCATAAGGATCATTTTGCCAATGAACATACAAAACAATCCCTCTGGCGCCAGGACCCACTGATAAATTCACTAAGCTCCGAAATTCGTCTGGAAGAGTTTCATCGCTCAAGATAGTGGGATCGTTTAAATCCACTAAAGAATAACTCTGCAACACAGCCCCCATTTCCAATAACATTACAGCAAGGGAATTCATCTCAACAAAATTCATATCGGCGAGGAAGGTCGTGTCGAGATGAGCAAAGGCTACCGGGTCGCTAAATTGACTCTTAAAACTTTCATAGAAAGCAGTGGCTGCTTTGCCCACCTCAGAACACCAATTTTCCCCTTCAAGTTGCCTGAAAAACGCCATCTGATCTGAAATCAGATCAAGTAATTTCCCCTCCCCGATGAACTTTTCATAAAGCGCAGGACTTAAGTTCCCAACCCTTAAGATCGCTTGCTCAAGTTGCTCGAGTCTTTGGGGCCATACCAGCTTGAACTCCTCACGAAACAGTTGATTAACAAGACGAGGCGCCCGATGACTAAAATTCGCAATCGCTATTTTGGCCAAATCAGACTCGCTTTCTTTAATCAAATCCCCTTTCAGAACAGAAAGAATCTTGGCTATTTCATTGATCTTCGATACTTCCGGGGTACATTGAACTGATCCAAACTCAATAAGATCTTTTGATAGAAGTTGCTCCAGTTCCGCTGCCTCACAAAGGGCAATTTCTCTGGATAGACCAACGCTGTCCATCTCCTCTTCCAACGATTTTCGGGATTCACGAAGAACGGTGAGAAAATTTTCCATCGCCAGTTTTCCGCCCATTAACTTTTTCATCTCTTCCTCAATTCTTCTCCCCTCAATAATAAAAAGAAGAATCATCTCATTATCGAGAATCGCTCCTTCTTCCATCAGTCGCATCATCTCTGACTCTTTTTCCAGTAATCCCTGGATTCCTGACTCGACCTCTACCAGTCTCTTTTCAACTTCATCTTGTTTGAAGCGGACGGTTTCAAGGCGGGAGGATATCAGAGAGAGGGGGGGGGTACCCTCCGGCGGAAAGGGGCAGCTAAACGCCCAAAGTTGGTTTGGCAGGGAGAAAACAAACAGGAGAACAACCAGGATCGGTATGTTGCGTGGCATAATCACCTCCCGTGAATGGTAGATATGCCATATTCATGCCAAATTCTGATTGTATAAAACTAGGTGATCAACTTTATGAAACTATTGTTAAATCTGAGTGTGGTCTTGTCTCTTTGTGAAGAGTAAAACGAGAAATGAAGTTCTGGTGAAAGAAAGTCTATTCTCAACCACTCATCGAATCGAGAAATTCCTTGTTGGTCTTTGCGTTCTGCATCTTGTCGGTCAAGAACTCCATCGCATCGACCACGTTAAGCGGTTGCAGGACCATCAGCTTCCGATCCAGATGGATCTCGGCATTGCCGGTCCCCTTGAATTCTTCAAAGATAACTTCGTCCATCCGGCTTCCGGTATCAATAAGGGCTGTGGCTATGATCGTGAGGCTTCCCCCATCTTCGACATTCCGTGCCGCCCCAAAAAATCGCTTCGGTTTGTGAAGCGCGTTGGAGTCGACACCCCCTGAGAGGATCTTTCCCGAGGGAGGAACAACCGTATTATAGGCCCGCGCAAGCCGAGTGATCGAATCCAGAAGAATCACGACATCCTTTTTATGCTCCACGAGGCGCTTCGCCTTCTCAATGACCATCTCAGCGACCTGTACGTGACGGGTTGCAGGCTCATCAAAGGTTGAGGAAACAACCTCCCCTTTGACGGAACGCTGCATGTCGGTCACCTCTTCCGGCCGCTCATCGATGAGCAGGACGATCAACGCAACCTCCGGATGATTAGAGGAGATCGCATTGGCAACGTTCTGCAGCATCATCGTTTTGCCTGTGCGGGGAGCCGCTACAATAAGGGCCCGCTGCCCCTTTCCGATCGGCGACATGAGATCCACAATGCGGGTCGTGTAATTTTTCGGGTCGTATTCGAGCCGGAGTCTCTCATTCGGATAGAGCGGAACGAGGTTCTCAAAAAGAATCTTTTCACGAGCCACTTCGGGAGATTCGTAATTGACCGATTCCACCTTGACCAAGGCAAAGTAACGCTCCGAATCCTTGGGGGCACGAACCTGGCCGGAGACCATGTCACCCGTCCTCAACGCAAATTTCCGGATCTGGGAGGGAGAAATATAGATATCATCCGGTCCGGGGAGATAGTTGTACTCCGGAGCCCTGAGAAAACCAAACCCATCCGGCAGGATTTCCAGAACCCCCTGACCGTAGACCATGCCGTTCCGTTCAATGTGATGGTTGAGGAGCGTGAAAATCAGCTCCTGGCGCCTCATCCCAGCCCCACCCTCAATGCCAAACTGATGGGCCATCTCCACAAGCTCGCTGATCTTGCGGTTTTTCATCTCGCTTAAATTCATCACCTGGCCGCTACGATCAGATCTTGAATGTGGTGGAGGAGATGAAGCAGCCGGCTCTTCTCTAAAAGTCTCTTGTGGGGATGGTTGTACGGGGGGTGGCATCGTTTCGCGATTTAAATCTTCATCAGAGTTCGATCTTCTTCTTGGTCGGGACATAAAAAACAGACATTAACGGATCATCACCAGGATTTCGATTTTGCCTTAATCAAGCAGTTAAAAGACTCCTTGCGGGCGAACTAGAAGCCATTATTCAGAAAAAGACGGATGTGTCAAGGGCGTTACTGCCTGTTTTTTACAAAGGGATATTCCCATGCTTTTTGGGGGGATTCTTGGATCGTTTGTTCTTGAGCATCTCAAGGGCATCGATAATACGGGGACGTGTCTCATGCGGCATGATGACGTCATCAATATACCCCAACTCCGCCGCCTTATAAGGGTTGGCAAAGGTTTGACGGTATTCCGAAACAAGCCTCTCCTTCTCCTTCGGGGCCTCTTTTGACGAGATAAGCTGATTCCTAAAGATAATGTTAACTGCCCCCTCCGGCCCCATAACGGCAATTTCGGCGGTCGGATACGCCAGATTAACATCACCGCGCACATGCTTGGAGCTCATGACATCATAGGCCCCACCATACGCCTTTCGTGTAATAATGGTCACTTTGGGAACGGTCGCCTCGCAAAAGGCGTACAGAAGTTTGGCGCCGTGACGGATAATCCCTCCAAATTCCTGATCGGTCCCCGGAAGAAACCCAGGCACATCCACAAAGGTGATAATGGGGATATTAAAGGCATCGCAAAAACGGACAAAACGGGCCCCTTTGATGGAGGCATTGATATCGAGACATCCCGCCAGATGCGCCGGCTGATTCGCCACAATTCCAATGGACCGCCCGTTCATATGGGCAAAACCGACAACCATATTTTTTGCCCAGTGGGGCTGGACTTCAAAAAAGGAGTTCTGGTCCACCACCCACTGGATGAGCCGTTTCATATCATACGGCTTGTTCGGGTTTTCAGGAATCCACTCGTCTAATTGGGGCTCGCTGCGATCGGATCGATCCTCTGTCTCGGCAACGGGAGGATCCTCAAGATTGTTGGAGGGAAGGTAACCCAAGAGGCGGCGAACCTGCCTGAGGCAATCCCGGTCATCCTCCGCCAGAAACTGCGCCACACCGGACTTTTCGTTATGCGTCCGCCCTCCTCCCAAATCCTCCTTGGAAACCTCCTCATGAGTCACGGCCCGAATCACATCGGGACCGGTAATAAACATATGACTCGTCTTATCAACCATCAAAACAAAATCGGTCATCGCCGGCGAATAGACCGCCCCTCCAGCGCAGGGCCCCAAAACTGCTGAAATCTGCGGGATGACGCCGGACGCCATGACATTCCTCTGAAAAATATCGGCATAACCGGCAAGGCTCCTCACCCCCTCCTGAATCCTCGCCCCCCCCGAGTCGTTCAGGCCGATCACCGGCGCCCCAACCTTCATCGCATGATCCATGATCTTGCAGATCTTCTGGGCGTACGCCTCCCCGAGCGATCCCCCGAAGACGGTGAAATCCTGAGCAAAAACAAAAATGAGACGCCCGTCAATCCGACCATAGCCAGTCACTACGCCATCTCCCGGGATCTTCTGTTTATCAATGCCAAACTCAGTTGCACGGTGGGTCACAAAGCGATCCGTCTCGACAAAACTGTCGGGGTCAAGAAGTTCCGCAATTCTCTCACGGGCCGTCAGCTTGCCAGCCTCGTGCTGTTTGGCGATCCGGTCCTTTCCACCCGCCTGAAGCACCTCCTGATTCCGCCGTTCCAGCTCGTGAAGTTTTTCTTGTAGTGACATCTTTTCCCCTCACCCTCACAGAATTAAAATTTGTTTCAAGACCCTCCATGAATTATTTCTTTTTGATTGATCTGGCAAAGGAATTATTTTTAATATGACGAATGTTCCGACCCCACCTTAAAAAACTAAAGGCGTATTCGCTCGAAAAGGCAGACTACAAGGCGAAGCTCAACCAGAATGAGTCGCCTTACGATCTGCCAGAAGATCTCAAAGAGAAGATCCTGGAAGAGTTAAGAAAAACGTCCTGGAACCGTTACCCCTCCCCCTGGGCCGATCCGCTTTGCAAAAAGATCGCTGAAAAGGAGGGATGGGATCCGGAGGGGGTACTCGCCAGCGCCGGGTCGAACCGTTTAATCCACTTTTTGGTCCAGGCAACCTCCTTGAAGGGGCGCGTTCTGACGATCTCGCCCAGCTTCTCTCTCTATCGTGCCGAGGCATCCCTGGTAGAAAGCAAGGCGATCAAATTTCCTCTCAATCCCGATGATTTTTCGCTCCCGCTTGAGAAATTTTTGCGGGTTTTCAAAAGAGCGAGACCGGACATCACCTTTCTGGCGAACCCGAATGCCCCGACGGGCAACCTGTTTCCACAGGAAGATCTTCTCGAGATCGTCAAACTGGGAAAGAGGCTGGGCAGAATTGTCGTGGTCGATGAGGCTTACTATCAATTTGCCAAGCAGACACTTAAGGGATCCCTCAAAAAATATCCAAATCTCGTCCTGCTTCGGACCTTCTCCAAGGCGTTTTCACTCGGAGGGGTTCGGCTTGGGATTCTTCTTGCTAACCCGAAGGTCGTTGCAGAGGTCAAAAAGGTAATGCCCCCGTTTATGATCAATCACTTTCAGCAGGCGGTCGGGTCGGTTGTCCTGGAAAGCGATTCATTCGTTGAAGAGGTTGTCCAGAGAACCCTTCAGGAGAGGGGAAGGGTCCGACAACGGTTGCAGGAACTCCCCGGCGTTTATCCCTACCCGAGTGATACAAACTTCATCCTCTTCAAGCTCCCTCGATCAAGACAGGTCTTCCATCACCTGTTGTCCAACGGCATTCTCGTTCGTCCCATGACCTTTGAGGGATTGCCCGACTGCCTCCGGGTCACTGTCGGCACTGCCGCTGAGAACGACCTTTTTCTGAATACATTAGCAGAGGCCGTCTAATTCACTCCGCTTGAACCATGTAACGGACGGAATTTATCAGGGTAGCTGGATAAGCTGGGACCTCATTAACGGTAAAATGACGCAGAGAGCCCATTTGTGTCACTGCATTTGTCTCCAGTTTGATGGCACAACGATCGGCATTCTCCCGATAGTAATAGGAGGTACGATCTCCACAACGTGACCGGGAGTAGTCGAATTCAACATGGTCACGATAAGCCTTCACCAGATGACGTCTTGTAATCTCCTGTCGAAGCGCCTTAACGACGCCTGTGCTGTAGACATCTCCACTCTGACTTTTCTGCTCCCTCTCCTGAAGCTTCCGATCAATGTCTACAACCCGCCCCCGCTGGATCGCCCTCAGGGCATCCCGATAACCGACTTCACTTGGATTAACCTTGGTCATATCTCCTCCTTTTCCTTTGCAGATAACCAACTGTCCCCTCTCTCGCTCAATAGGATTGAAAGTTTCTGTATTTTTCACATTTTTCCAGCCTCTTGTCATAGTCGGCGCATTCAGCCGCAAAGGTGTTCGAGAAGCCTGCCAAGAGAAGCCCGACGACCAACACCACTACTTTTTTCATAGGATCTCCTTTTTTTAAATTTTCATGCCCCACTGACCATCAACTCAACCATCATCTTCTGAGAGACCGCCAAGGCACGCCTCTTGATTTCATTCCAATCGTTATAAGGCGCTTTAAGATTTTTATAAGAATTCAAATCGGTTTGTAAAAGATCCCACGGTTTCGGATCGGCCAGTTGTAAGGCGAGTTGTTGACTCACAGATTGTTCCTCCTGCGGGTAGAATGAGTCAAGGGGAGAGAGGGCTTGAAGTGCCCGCTGGGTCCCCAAGTGATCAAAAAGGGCAACAAAGTCAATAAAATCCCGTGTGGCATTGCGTTTTACAATGAGCACCCCTTTGATCCTTAAGACCTCGTCGGGTGTCGGGACTTTTAGCCCCCTCACCTTCATCGTCTCCAGAGGTTTGGAGCGAATCAATTGACGAATACCGGTTCGAACCCCCTGAAAATTTCCGAGAATCAATACGGGGGGTTCCAGTTTTCTGGTGCGCCAGCCGGCCTCTTGTTCCACCTTTTGGAGGATTTCGGCAAAGCGTTCTTTGAGCCCCGGATGCACATGGTCCGCATCGATTGAGGTTCGGTGACCCACATGGAGCACGGCCGCTGTCCCTCCAACCAAGACACATTCCGGAAAATGAGACTGAAAAACCATCTGGGCAGAAAGAAGACGCTCCCACTCCTCTGTTTCTCGCTTTGTACTTATGCCTCACCTCCTTGAAGGTTCCTCAAAAGGGCCCTCCACAAGTTGGTTGATCCGTAGATTTCAACCGAACGAACCACTCTTCCCAGGGCATGGGCCGTCTCTCCAAAGGGGTGCTCACTGATACGATGATAAAGCTCTCGCCACTCCGAGAGTCCTCCATCAGAGATGACCTCTTCAAGATAAACCGGGTCGTCCCAGGAGGGGCTGTTCAAACGAACACTCGCCGGGAGAAAATCGGAACGCCCTTTCCCCCACCGGGCACGCGCCGCTTGGGCAGCAATGGCATGGCGCTGGCTGGCCCCTAAAGCCATTTTCCGCCTCTTGCCCCCCTTCTTCCCCCATTGTGCGAATAGATTTCGCGTTCTTGCGCCAAGAGACTTCATGGCAGTAATGTTATGCTTAGGGGGTATGCTTGGTCAAGCGAGAATCCTGTTCCCTGTTCCCTTTTTTCCTTAAAAACCAGCCAATGATTCCTCCAATAATTGAATATAAAACGATGTTAAAAGACCAGAAAAGAATTACGCCGATCAAACCCCATTCTTCAGGCGGAGCAATATCAAGAAAAACAAGCCACGTAGACAAAAAAAACAGGGGCACACAGGCTATGCCTTCTTCACCACTGAAGATAGCAAAACAACCAAACGTCGCTCCTAAAAGCAATCCGCCCACCAAGGCACCAATGAAAAGGCCTTTTTTCATGATTGATCCAGGGAGGTATTACCACCGTTATGAAGTGAGCTCTAGGAAAAATTTGGGAAATTTATCGCTTCTTAAAGAGCCTCATCAAACCGTAAAAAGGGGTCGAGATGATTTGATCGCTAACCCCATAGGGAAGTGTTGAAACACGGAGGGCCCGACCAACATATTCCTTCTTCTCCTTAAGAAAAAGGGAAAGGCTTTTTGAGGAATGACCTTTATGGCTTTTGACCTCGATCGGCATGAGGGTGGAGCCATCTTCAATTAAGAGATCAAGTTCTGCTTCTGAGGCCCTTGCCTCCCGGTGCCAGTAAAAAACCTTGGGACTCCTGTTTTTATCCGTATAGCTTAATATTTCCTGGGCAACAAATTGTTCGGCGATCCCTCCCCGATGGGACAGGAGTTCTTTTCTTTGCAAATAAAGCTCCGACAAATGGAGGCCCAACACCCTTTGGCACAACCCGATATCCAGGAAAAAAACCTTGAATTTTTTGGGGTCAATTTGCGATTCCAAGGGAACACCGCTGGCTGAGGAATGATGGGCTTTGTAAACTATCCCCGCCTGTTCAAGGAGATTCAGCGCCGAGGAGAGCTCACGGGATTTTATATGAGGGTCCATATTGCTGTATTTGAGTTTCTGCCCCAATAACCGGGGAATTCCTTGAAACAGAATTCTCAAAAAGTCCACATTGGTCCTTGAGGCGTATTTGTGAAAGTCTTCCCGAAAACTCGCCATCAGGATCTGCTGGACTTCCTGACATCTTTGCAGAGCCTCTCCCTGGGATGATTCCACATAAGTTTTGATGACTGCCGGCAATCCACCCAAGAGGGAATAAATTGTCGTCTCCTCCAAGAGTTTTTCATGAATGGGGGTCGCAATCGGGTTGTCCTCCATTTCAAAGATTGCCTGAACCAAATCACCCCGGCCGACTGCTAAGAGATACTCCTCAAAATTCATGGGAAAGAGGTGGAAAAATTCAATTCGTCCCACTGGAAAACTTAGGTCCTTGAAGGTAAACTCCAGAAGAGATCCCGCCGCAATCACATGTTGTTCGGGAAGATTTTCCTTGAAGTATCGGAGCGAGAGAAGGGCCTCTTTGGAAACCTGAATCTCATCTAAGAAAAGGAGCGTTTTGCCCTTTTCAATTTTTTTCCCACCTAACAGGGAGATATTTTTTATCAATTCCTCAGGTTTTCCATAACTCGACTTGAAGAGGTCGAGGTATTCTGGTTGGGACTCCAGGTTAATTTCGACAAAATTCTCATAAGAGCGGGCATGTTCTCGAACGAGCCAAGTCTTTCCCACCTGGCGCGCACCCCGAATGAGGAGGGGGAGACGTACCGGCCGATCCTTCCATTGCTCCAGTAATGTTAAAACTAACCGCTCCACTTTATCTTATAATAATCCATTTTATGGATAAAAGACAAGGATGTTTTGTCAAAATATGGATAAAAGTCGGGTCACTTATTGGTGGCGTGGCCATTAATGACCAGAGGAGAATGAGTCAAGAAATTCACCCCGGCAACCACACACACCTCTTTTCAAGACGAATTGTGCAGGAACGTTCTGCCATTTTTCATAGGGCACCCTACGTCCTGCTCGCCATTTCTCTTAATAATCGAATTCGCAGTCCGATCGGGGGATGCGTATCGAACCATCCCGATTTCTCGCTCAATTTTGGATCAATCCCCTTCTTCACATCGGATGCTGCCCGGAGCGGATTGACAATAAAAAGGTGCTGGGTTCCACGATTGGCGAGTTGCAACTCATCCGGATCGGTCGCAATCTTTTCGAGCGCATTGGCCAGA